>JAGLTZ010000123.1 GCA_023135015.1 Candidatus Latescibacterota bacterium | reverse complement strand
CATCAACCAGTGTCATTCCCTCTGGCAGGCGGATCTCCGCGTAATCTTCGCGGACTAGGTGGATCTCTTTGGCTCGCTCCAATGCAGTAGGCAGGCGGCCCTCGTTACGGAACCAACCGGTGACCCTGTAGACATCCTGCAGCCCTTCCACCCGTTCAACCTTTGTCTCGGCCACTCGTGCCAGAGGCATCCACTCCATCTTCTTCACCGCCCAGAGAACGTTCTTCCTTATCTCGTCCTCCAGGAGCTGCGGCGGAGGATTCTGGCTGAAAAACTTGGGGTTCATACCGCCCACTTCGACTTCCCCGAGCTGGGGGTGGTTGGTCACGGTCCACGGCTGGATGTTGTAGGGGGCCGGGTACTCGTTGGCATGTTGGTACCGTTCTTCCTGGCTTGTACGCCCGTCGCCGTCGTAGTCCTTTCGACCGCCGTTCCACATCTCATCGCCGTACCATATAGAACCGTAGGCGAAGTAGCCAAAGTCGGGGCTGTGGCCGAAGAGGGGATTGCCCCCTCCGTAGTCACGGAATACGTTGCCGGTCCTTTCATAACCGGTAATCTGGCTGCCGACCCGGTCGTACTCCTTGTACCACCACTCATCCTCGGGATGCATGAGCCGGTCGTCCCCCATGCTGGGCGGCCGCAGCAGCATCGGTACGGTGGTATCGTAGGTCTCCACGGTGTTGATGTTCGTGTGGCGCATCAGGAATACAACTATGTTCCGCACCTCCGGCTCCGAGAGCGGGTACTCGCCGGCCCCCCACTGTGTGCGGCCCCGTCCGGTGGCGTCATCTTCGGGGTTCGGACGCCAGTTGAAGGTGAAGTTGCGGTGCAGATCGAGACCCCCGGTGCCGTCTTCGTTGTAGCGGCCGTCTCCATCGTTGTCTATCCCCTCCGGACCCATACTGTAGAAGGGACCCTCATCGTCGTCGCTACGGCGACGCATCCCGTTGAGCTGTGATTCATCTATTACCCACTGCCCGTCGGGATCTTTCCACCGCATCTGACGGCAATAACCGTCCCCGTCCAGGTCCTCGTTGGGATCCTCATCCAGTCTCCCATCACCGTCAGAGTCGTAGGGTCGTACTGTGGATCTCAGGCTCTCGGGAGTATGGAGGTAATGGTCCGAGCCGTCGGGGTTCATATTCGGAACCAGGTAGGCCGCCTTGTTGTCGACGATTGATGTGACCACCGGGTCCTTCCCGTAATTCTCACATAGATATTTGATCGTGTAGAGAACCGCCTCGCCTCCCGTTACCTCGCCGGAGTGCCGGTTTCCATCAGCCCAGTATGCTGACTTGTCGTAATGCGCCCCGGTTGCCTTGTTCGTGATGATCACGCCCCAAACGGTCGTCCCCAGGTACGATTCCCCTATCGAGAATTTCTCGACGATGTCTGGGTAAGTGCTGGCGTAATGGTCGATGAACTCGAGTGTCGCCGCGTAGTCGTGGTAGCCGTCGAAAGCCAGAACCGTGCTCGACTGCGCCAGCGGGAACTGGGCCTCAGCGGTGGGTGCAGCAGCCGCCAGCACGGTGATGATCAGCAGCGCTGCTGCGGATATGCGGATGTAACGAGGCAAGGTCGGCCTCCTTTATCTCTTAATGCGTGGTTTCGGGGGGCGCCAGCCCTCGCGCAGGGTCTGCATAAGCTCTTCACGTACCTGGGGCAGGGCCGCCTCGAATTCCAGGGTTTTCTTCTTCCTGGTTGGGTGCTGGACCACCAGCCGTTCCGCGTGCAGGAAGGGATGCTCCAGGCCGAACTTCTCCCTGAAAACCCGGTTGACGTTCTCAAACCCGTAGCGCTCATCACCGACAAGTGGATGGCCGATGGCGGAGAAGTGGGCCCGGATCTGGTGTGTTCGGCCGGTATGTAGGATGATCTCAAGCAGTGAAGCGATTTCAAAGGTCTCCTTGACCTCGTATTCGCTCTCTGCGCTCTGGCCGCGCCGTTTGGCAACGACCACCTTCGGCATGTTTCCCGCCTGGGTTTCCACTCGCCGTAACGGGTGTCGTATCACTCCCGATTTAGCCATGATTACGCCCGAAACCAGAGACAGGTAATACTTGGACACCTCCCGGTTGCGGAACTGAGCGGTCAGGTTTCTCAGGGCCTCGGAGGTCTTGACTACAAGCAGGACGCCGGATGTGCCGCTATCGAGCCGGTGGGGCAGGGCTGGACGGAATGTATGGCCCCGCCCGACTGTGCCGAGATAAGTCCAGGCTCTCGAAAGCGCCGAGTCTCCCTTGGCGCCGCTTCCGCCGTGCGAGGGGAGCCCTGAGGGCTTGTTGATCGCGAGTATGTGCTCGTCCTCATAGAGGATTTCCAGCT
>JAGLTZ010000122.1 GCA_023135015.1 Candidatus Latescibacterota bacterium | reverse complement strand
TCCAGAGAATGAGCCAACGTCTCAGGGAAGAAACGCAGCGTCTTGATGAAGCTCTTCGTATGCTGCCGGTCGGTCTGCGCCACCGGATGGAGGTCGCCGGAAATCACTTACGGGAGGTAAGGGGCCGCCTCTCGGCCCGGATCAGTATCGATGTCGAAAGGGGGTCGGCCCGTCTGGGGCAGTTGCAGCGTACTATCAGTGCACTCGGGCCTCTCTCGGTGCTGAACAGAGGGTACGCTATAGCCCGGCGGCCAGATAGCGGTCCGGTGATACGGGATACAGAGGAGCTGGAACAGGGTGACAACCTTGAGGTTTATTTGCGAAAAGGTATGGCCGAGGTTAGGGTAGAGGGAACCCGACCCGGGTTCGAGACGAGGTGGGATGAGAACGATGACCATGTCTGTGAGGAGAGGGAAGGGAAATGAGTCGAGCGGAAGACAAATCTGAGGTTCCTGAGTCGTTTGAGGAACGGGTCGAACGTCTGGAGGAGATAGTGGAGCAGCTGGAGGAAGGGGAGGCTCCGCTGGAACAGTCTCTCCTTCTCTTCGAGGAAGGCATCCAGCTTGCAAAGATGTGCCAGGTCCAGCTGGAAGAGGCCAGAGAAAGAGTGCAGGTCCTGCTGGAGGCCGCCGAGGACGGCACTCTGGCTGCAGAGTCGTATGAAGGAGCCGCTGAGGACTGAAACCGTCACCGGACAAGATGCAGATAGAAGAATACCTAGGCAGGGTTCAAAAGGAGTGCGATGCGCACCTGGACACGATCATCCCCTCTGAGGATGAACGTCCTGCCGTAATCCATAAGGCGATGCGCTACAGTGTGCTCGCCGGTGGGAAACGGTTCCGCCCGGCGCTGGTTGTGGCTTCAGGTGAGGTGTTTGATGCTGACCTCGAATCCCTGTTCGACCTGGCGTGCGGCATCGAACTCATCCACACCTACAGCCTCATTCACGATGATCTCCCGTGCATGGACGATGATGATCTGAGAAGGGGGAAGCCTACACTCCATAAGGTTTTCGGCGATGGGATTGCCGTTCTGGCCGGCGATGCGCTCTATGCGCTTGCGTTCGAGGTTATCGCGCTTTGTGCGGAACCGGAAACGATCGAGGAGATCGCCAGGGCCACGGGCACCGATGGAATGATCGGGGGGCAGGCAGCAGACATACTGTTCGAGGGGAAAGAGATCAGCCCTCTCGACCTCGAATACATACATACCCATAAGACCGGCTCGCTGATTACAGCTTGCCTAACCTCAGGTGCACGGATGGGGAATGCTGCGGACGAAGATATTGCTCAGCTCCGGGATTTCGGTGGGCGGATCGGATTGGCCTTCCAGATAGTCGACGATATCCTGGACGAAACGGGTACCACTGAGACTCTGGGCAAGAAGACCGGCGCAGACAAGGAACGCGGAAAGAACACCTATCCCAAGATACACGGCCTTCAAGCCTCTGTTGACAAGGCGGTTGGGCTGGTCAATGAGGCTAAAAACGCGTTGGTGCTGCCTGGGCGCAGCACTATCATCCTGGAACTACTGGCAGATTTCGTAGTTCATCGTGTTATATGAGGCTACCTGCAATCGGTACACATTATAGTAGGAGGTTCCCCGGAGCATGTCCCTGTTAGACACCATCGAATCGCCTGCAGATCTTAAGGAGCTCTCTACCGAGCAGCTGGAGCAGCTGGCCTGGGAGATCCGCGAGCGTCTCATCGAGGTGCTATCCAACACCGGTGGCCACCTGGCTCCCAACCTGGGGATTGTCGAACTCACAATCGCGCTGCACACCGTTTTCGACTCTCCGAGGGACAGGATGATCTGGGATGTCAGCCATCAAAGCTATGTGCACAAGATTTTAACAGGCAGAAAGGAAAATTTCCCGACAATCCGCCAGTATAAGGGTATCTCAGGCTATACAAGCCGTGATGAAAGTGAACACGACGCGTTTGGAGCCGGCCACGCCTCCACGGCGATATCCGCAGCCTCAGGCATCGCCCGTGCCCGCGATCACAAGGGTGATGACTATCATGTGATTGCGATAGTCGGCGACGGCGCAATGACCGGCGGCCTGGCCTTCGAGGGGTTGAACAACCTGGGGGCTTCCCACAGCGACGTGCTGATTATCCTGAACGATAACGACATGTCGATAGCACCCAACGTGGGTGCGATCCATGAGCATTTCACTACTGCGATATCAAACCCGCTATATAACAAGGTCAAGGACCAGATCTGGGAGGCGATCAGCAAGGTTCCTGCGGTAGGAAAGCCTGCGTCGTCCCTGGGCCACAAGATGGAGGAGAGCCTGAAAAACCTTCTGGTGCCCGGTATAATCTTCGACAGGCTCGGCATCCGGTACTTCGGACCTGTAGACGGGCACGATATAGAAGGGCTTGTGAGGCGCCTGCGGGATCTGAAGAACCTTAAAGGCCCCAAATTACTCCACATCAAGACCAAGAAGGGGAAGGGTTACGAGCCGGCGGAAAACGATGCCACCTCATTCCATGGGACGGGAGCCTTCGACAGGGTCACCGGCGAGGGGAAGAAGAAGGACGGACCACCCTCCTACACGTCAGTCTTCGGGAAGGCTATCGTGGAGGAATGCAGGCGGGATGAGAGGATTGTGGGGATCACCGGTGCGATGGCGAATGGTACGGGACTTGATTATCTGGCCGACGCGATACCCGATCGTTTCTACGACGTAGGCATCGCGGAGGCGCACGCCGTCTGCTTCGCGGCCGGATTGGCCTCCAACGGTATGAAGCCTGTCTGTGCAATATATTCAACTTTCCTCCAGCGTGCCTTCGATCAGGTTGTCCACGATGTGGCTCTGCAGAACCTGAATGTCTTCTTCTGTATGGATCGCAGTGGTCTGGTCGGGGACGATGGTCCGACCCATCACGGCACGCTCGACCTCAGCTATCTGCGTTGTGTGCCCAACATGGTGATAATGGTGCCCAAGGATGAAAACGAACTGGTTAACATGCTGCGAACCGGTTTGCTATATGACGGGCCGATAGCGATGAGGTATCCCAGGGGTGAAGGAGAGGGTGTGAAGATCGACCACGAACCGCAGGAGCTGCCGATCGGGGCAGGGGAAGTGTTGAATGAAGGTAGTGATGTGGCACTTCTGGCGGTGGGCAGGATGGTCGGCTTCGCGCGCAGAGCCGTCGAACATTTGAGCCGGAACGGTATAGAGGCTACTCTTGTGAACGCCCGTTTCGTGAAGCCGATCGATGAGGAGCTGATCGGCCGCCTGGCGGATGAAATTGGAATGATAGTCACCCTGGAGGAGAACAACATACGGGGTGGATTCGGTACTGCGGTGCTGGAATTTCTGAGTCGTACCGGACGCACATCCGTCCCGACACTCACTCTGGGGTTGCCCGACGCTTTTGTCACCCACGGCACGATCGAGCAGCTCATGAAGGAGATCGAGCTGGATCCGGAGAGTATTTCGAGCAGGATTGAATCCTTCTTCAAGGAGGCCGATACAGGTCTTCGAACCGACCGGGGTAATCGATGATACTGGGAGTTGTCCCGAATCTGGAGAAGCCCCAGCTGCAGGCTGCCCTCCAGAGGGTCCTCGAGTGGTCTGCGTCCAACGGCGCAGAACTTCTGATTCCACGCCGGGTGGTCGAACGCTTCCCCGAGCTGGAGAATACCCCTGAAGTGGATTTAGTGGTCGAGGATGAAATAGCCGATCAAGCTGATTATCTGCTGGCGATGGGGGGTGATGGCACCATCCTGGCCGCTCTGCGGTATGCGGGCAGCCGACAGCTTCCCGTGCTGGGAGTCAATCTGGGAGGTCTGGGATTTCTGGCCGATACCTCTCCGGACCGCCTCACAGAAGCGCTTGATTTGCTCAAGGAAGGTTCTTTCAAGATCGAGGAGCGGATGACCCTTGAGGCGGAGATCCACTCCTCGGGCGAAGTGAGAACGATTGTAGTAAGCAACGATGTCGTTATAGACAGGGGAGAGTATTCGCGCGTAATTGATATTGTTGCCCGGGTAAGTGGGCAGCTTCTGAAACGTTATACCGCCGATGGTCTGATCGTATCCACACCCACAGGCTCGACCGCATATGCCCTTGCAGCCGGGGGGCCCATTTTGGATCCTGCAATGGAGGCGTTGATCGTAGCTCCCATCTGCGCGCACATACTGGCCTCCCGCCCGGTTGTGCTGCCCGCGGACAGAGAGATCCATCTCAGTGTGATAAGCAGGCATGGTACCGCCCAGGTCACCGGCGATGGACAGGAGCGCATGCTGGTTGAGAGCGGGGCCACCCTGGTTGTCCGCCGTGGGAAACGGATGAACCGCCTCGTACGCACCGGACTCGGCCTGCCTTTCTTCGAGGTTCTGCGCAGTAAACTGCAGTGGGGCTTCCGCGAAAACGCGGGCCAGAATGAGTAAAGAGATTTGAGATAATGGACGAAAGCCGGCTTAACCCAGTGGAGAATGGGGGGAATAAGAACAGCGAGGAAACACCCCAACTTCCATCTTTTTCATTCGAGGAGAGGAAAGTGCTTGTGGGTGGCAGGGCCGGAATAATCGAAGAAGAAGCTACGGACGATGAGGAAACACCGCCGGAGGGAGAGGAGAGATTGGAGTGGTTTTACCAGCGGGGTAAGCGGATGTCGGAGAAGAAGAGACTTAACGACGCTGTCGAGGCCTACCGGCAGGTTCTGACACTGGACGCCATGCATATCAAGGCGCGCAATAATCTGGCTCTCATATATGACTCTATGGGGCTCTTCGACAAGGCGCAGGAGGAGCTGCGGACCGCACTGGAGCTGGATCCCAGAAACGTTGAAGTACGGGCCAATCTCGGCGCACTGATGGGGGACCACGGACATATTGATGAGGCGGAGAAGGAGTTCAAGCGGGCCCTCGAGGTCGCCCCCGACGATCCACGTGTTCGATTCAACCTGGGACTTACCTATTTCCGGAAAGGTCTCTACTCGAAGGGGATCCCCGAGTTGGAGCGCACCCTTTCTCTCGAGACCGACCATAAGGGGGCACTTTATTACCTGGCCCAGAGTTACAACCTAACAGGCCAGTATGAAGAAGCTCTTACCACCTTCAAGCGATTGCTCGAAGTGGATCCGGAGAATCACAGGGCTCACTGGTATCTCGGCATGCTGCATGACAGACTGAGGGATCTTGAAGGCGCCAGGCAGCACTACCAGGACTCGTACAGGATCCGTAAGCGCTCGCTGGAGAGGGAAGGAAAGGAGTAGAATGCTGAAATACCTGCTCCTCCTGATGCTTTTCTTGGCACTCCTCCGCTTTATGAACCAGATCTACCGCCATGTGCACAACCTCGCCTCGGGCTTCACGGCCCCCAACCCCACCCACGTTGAACGCGAAAAGAATGACGATGTCCTGGAAAGGGATATCGAAGACGCCGAGTATGAGATTCTCCCCGAGGAACCCCACGAACCTTCAGAATAGAACTTCCCTGCCATAATTAGTTTCCGTCCGGAGATTGCTAGCCGGCGCCCGCCGGACTCGCGATCCATAGAACGGATTTTGGACCGACACTGGTTGACGTATCCCTCCCACTGTGGTAGAAACGGAGACGCCTCAAAGACCATCGGTGCGTGTGCTGTTGCGCTCATGACCACCCGTAATCAGGGAGAAGAGAATGGAGCCGATATGGTTGGATCACTATGAGCCGGAGGTCCCCCGGGAATTTACCCCCTCGGATGAGACACTGGTTGACCTCTTTGCCGACACGGTGTCGAAATATCCCGATTCGCCGTTATGTTACTTCTTCGGGCGCTCCTTCACGTTTGGTGAAATAGGGGACATGACGGTAAGGCTTTCAGCTGTGCTGCGAGAGCTGGGGATCGAAAAGGGCGACCGGGTGGCGATAGTACTGCCAAACCTGCCTCAGTACTTTGCTGCGCATTTCGGTATTATGCGGACAGGTGCAACTGTGGTTCCCACCAACCCTCTCTATACCGACAAAGAGCTGGCGCATCAGATGAAGGATTGCGGTGCGCGTGTCGCCATTGTGCTCAATCTGCTGGTTCCGAAACTGCTGAGGGTCTGGGATGAGACCGATCTGGAGCACTGCGTAGTATGTAAAGTGAACGACTACCTGCCCGGGATCCTGAAACTCCTGTACCCCGTAAAAGCCAGGCTGGAGGGTCACAAGCCAAAGGTGCCGGATGATGATCGCTTCAGCTTTTTCACCAAACGGATTGCAGCCGTAGATCCCGGAGGGGGAGAACCCGCCGAGGTTGCCGCGTCGGACCTTGCCATGCTCCTCTATACAGGAGGCACGACAGGACTCAGCAAGGGCGCGATACTCACCCACAGCAATCTCCTGTCGAATGCCCGGCAGATACACGGCTGGCTGACCGACTGCACGATGGAGGGGGAGGTGATCATGGCTGCTCTGCCCTTCTTCCACTCCTACGGCCTTACGACATGTCTCCACTTCTCCTTCGCGTCCGCCAGTCCCGTCGTCCTCGTCCCCAAGTTCGAAGTCGGGCAGGTGCTGAAGGAGATCCACAAACATCGGGTTACTATTTTCCCGGGTGTACCGACCATGTACGTGGCCATCAATACGTATCCGAAGCTGGCCAAGTACGATCTATCCTCTGTTCGGGCGTGCCTGAGCGGGGCCGCACCGCTTCCTCTGGAAGTCCAGAGGACCTTCGAGGAGATAACCGGCGGCAGGCTTGTCGAGGGGTACGGGCTCAGCGAGTCAAGCCCTGTGACGCACGCCAACCCTGTCTATGGAAAGAGGAAAATCGGATGCATCGGGCTGCCGGTGTCGGGAACCGATGCAGCAGTCGTCGATCCGGAATCGAAGAAGGAGCTGGGCATAGGTGAAGTGGGTGAACTGGCGGTGAAAGGTCCGCAGGTCATGCGGGGCTACTGGAACATGCCTGAGGAGACGGCGGATCAGCTCCAGGAGGGGTGGCTCTTCACAGGTGACATGGCCCAGGTAGACGATGAAGGCTTCTTCGCCATCGTGGACCGCAAGAAGGATATGATC
>JAGLTZ010000121.1 GCA_023135015.1 Candidatus Latescibacterota bacterium | reverse complement strand
CCAGGGGTCGCGCAGCAATGGATTCAACCCCGCCCCGTCGGCGACGACCCTGCTCACCACCTCGAAAGGCCCGCTGATTATTGTCAGCACAACCAGGACGACTGCGGATGGAATGTAAACACGCATCACCGGAGCCTCCCAATCCCCGGTTCGGATGCAAAGAAGGTACCCGAGGGCCGCCGCGAATAGAGCCCAGAGGAGAAAGCTGCCCTCCTGCCCCGCCCAGAAGGCAGAGAATACGTATAGGCCCGGGAGGTCGTTGCCGACGTATGAATAGACGTAGGCCACATTGTAATCGCGCGCAAAGAGCAGCCACATAAGTGCGGCGCTCGCTACCAGCAGCGCAATTGCTGCAAGGGCCACAGACTTCCGGGCATACCCGGTGTTGCCGGGGCTATCGGGCCGCGCATTGCGGTAGAATATCCAGGCGGCAATAAATGCCAGCACGGCCACAAAAAGGGAGAGAGATCCGAGAGTGGGCAACATGGCAGTCATACTTACGACTCCTGAATGTTTAGAGCAAGCGTACCGCATCCGGCAGCTTCTGATATCAAGAAATCGAGAAACTCATTCTTCCCCGTATCCGTATCAAAGGCAAACCTAAAGAGGCCCTTGGTAGGAGGGTGTCCGTGGAATCACTTCGTCACGATATCCGTTACACACTGCGTACTCTTCGCAAAAACCCGGGGTTCGCGGCGGTAGCCGTTCTCTCCCTGGCGCTGGGGATCGGCGCCAACACCGCCATTTTCAGCATCTACAGCTCGATATTCCTCAAGAAACTGCCGGTGGAGGACACCGGCAGTCTGGTGGAGATCTATACTTATGAACTCATAGAAGAGATCGGTCTCGAGTACTCAGTTTCCTCCTACCGTGATTACGTGGACCTCCAGGATCAGACCACTGATGTTTTTGAAGGAATGGTGATCTATAACGTCACCTTTGTGGTTTTTGACACCGGCGAGGAGAGTGAATACATATTCGGTGAGGAAGTAAGCGCCAACTACTTCGATGTCCTCGGCGTTAAACCGATCCTCGGCAGAACCTTCATTACCGAGGAAGAGGGAGTTGTCGGAGCCGCTCCCACTGTGGTCTTAAGCCACTCCTGCTGGCAGAACCGGTTCGGGGGAGATCCCGGGATCATCGGACAGGCAATCACGCTGACCGGGCACGACTTCACCGTCATTGGAGTCGCCCCCGAGGAGTTCGAGGGGCTCTTTCCGATTATCCGGTCGGACGTATGGTACCCCATCACCCTTGATCCGCTCCTCCATCCGGACAGCAGAAAGCTGGAATCAAGAAGCTACCGCACAAATTGGATTAAGGGCCGTCTTAAAGCAGGTGTAACCCCTGAACAGGCCCGGGCGGCACTAGAGGTGGTCTCGGCCCGCCTGGAAGAGGAGTATCCGGAAACCAACGAAGGGCGTAAGGCGCTGCTGATTCCCACAGACGAAGTGAGTCTGCACCCGTTTTTTGACAGGGTCATCAAGGGCTTTACATTCGCCCTCATGGCCATGGTGGGGCTGGTGCTGCTGATAGCCTGCACCAACCTCGCCAGTATGCTGCTGGCCCGTGCGCTGGCCAGGAGGAAAGAGATCGGTATCCGGCTCGCCGTGGGAGCCAGCCGGTTCCGGCTCATCCGTCAGCTGATCACCGAGAGTATCTTACTGTCGCTGGCAGGGGGAGCCGTCGGTCTGGCTCTGGCATACTTGTTGATCCAGATCCTCCTCACCGTTCAGCCGCCGTTGCTGGTCACACTGAACATCCATATCGGTATCGACGGATACGTGCTGTTGTTCGCGTTACTTCTCTCGGTGGGGACCGGTGTGGTGTTCGGGCTACTTCCCGCCCTCAAGACCACCAGGTATGAACTCACGAGCGCACTCAGGAACGAGTACGGCCTCATGGTGGGTCGCCTCAGGCGTCTGGGCCTGCGCAGCACCCTGGTAGTGGCCCAGGTGGCGGTATCGGCTCTCCTGCTGATATGTGCGGGCCTCTTTCTACGCAGTCTGGGCAACGCCAGCAGTGTGGATCCAGGCTTCGACCTGAGAGAAGGAGTGGTCGTAACCCTCGAACTGTCGGAGAGCGGTTACACCCACGAGCAGAGTCGAGCGTTTTTCGACGAACTGATTGCCCGTGTCGCGGCGCTGCCGGGGGTGGAATCGGCAGCCATGACGGACAGGATGCCTCTGGGCCAGAGCATCAGAATCACCACCGTCTATCCCGAGACGCCCCATGTCGAGATCGACGAGGAGGGGGTGAGCATAGATATCGCGACAATCGGACCTAACTACTTCCGCACTTTGGGTATCCCCATCCGCTCCGGGAGACCGTTCAACGAGACGGACCTGACGGAGGGCGAACCAGTAGTTATTGTGAATGAGACGCTC
>JAGLTZ010000120.1 GCA_023135015.1 Candidatus Latescibacterota bacterium | reverse complement strand
CAGGACCTGTTCCGTCTCCTCTTGGCACGATATGCCTCCTTTCTTTTTCACCTTGATAACATAGGGGTAAAACTACCTAAGGAATTCCTCAACGTTCTCGATGGTGATGGTTGCGGTCGGGAGAGTGATCCTCTCACCCGGGGTAATCTCTCTGCTCCCCTCCAGAATATCGAGTGCTATCTCGAGCCCGGCTTCCCCCGGAGTGGGGTAAAGGAACGTGGCCGCCAGGATACCGCTTCTTACCCAGACGCAACCCTCGTTGGGCAGGCCGTCGATGCCCATGAATCTTATCCTATCCTCAAGGCCAAGCTCCCTCGCTGCCTGGTACGTTCCGTATGCCATCGGGTCGTTATGAGCGTAGATGATGTCGATATCCCTATGGATCTGCAGGGCGTCCTGGGCTATTGCCTTGGCTTTGTCCAGCTTCCAATCTCCGTCCAGACCGCCAAGGATCTGTATCCCCTCCTCCTGTTCGACCATCTCGTGGAATCCGTCCCTCCTTTCCTGGGCGGGGGTGGAGGCAAGGGAGCCGCAAACCTCGTATATCTTTCCCTTTGCAATGCCGGGCCCACCGAGGAGCCGGATCGCATACTCGCCAGCTGCGCGCCCGATCATCAGGTTGCTGGCCCCGATAAATGCCGCGTAGCCTTTATAGGTTGTATCCCGGTCGAGAACGATCACCGGGATATCCGCCTCAGTCGCCTCCTGGATGGCCTTCGAGCAGCCGGATGCCTCTTTCGGGGATATAATGATGGCGTCCACCCGTTTTGAAATGAATACCTTGATGTGCTCAACCTGGTTTTCAGTCTTATCGTCGGCATCCAGCATGATCAGCTCGACCCTGTCGCCGTACTCCTGAGCCTTCTGTCTCAGCTTCTCGTTGAAGACCACCCGCCACGGCTCTTTGACGGTTACCTGGGAGAATCCGATCACCCATTTCTTCCCGTCGGAATCCTTGGCGCAGCCCCCCGCCAGCGATAACAGCAACGGAAGTATGCCGAGGGCAAAGAGGTGTGGGATCAATGCGCTGATTGACCGTCTTCGGATGTTCAAACTGTTCTCCCTTCCGGTTTCCATCGGATATGGGCTGGTCCGGTCCGGTTCTATGCCGGATGTTTCGATCTGATGCCCTGCAGCCACCTCAGCAGCGTGCCTTCCTGCACCAGGACGGCACCTACGATGATCACACCCTTTAGGATGTCCTGCACCTCGCTCGGCACTTCCTGGAGGTTCAGGATATTGCCCAGGTAACCAAGTATCATAACCCCAGCCATCGTCCCGATCACGGTTCCCCTGCCGCCCATCAGGCTCGTTCCCCCTATGACCACCGCGGCAATAGCATCCAGTTCCCAGGTGGCGCCGGCGTCGGGCTTCCCCTGTGTGTAGGAAGCACAGTAGAGGACCCCGGCGAGCGCTGATAGCCCGCCGCAGAACCCGTATACCAGGGTCTTCACCCTGTCTACATTGATTCCGGACAGTCTCGCTGTCTCCTCATTGCCTCCGATGGCATAAATGTGGCGGCCGAAGCGCAACCTGGTCAGAGTGAAGTGGACTATCAGCACCGCGGCGAGGAAGAAGAGTGCCGTAACAGGGAAAATCTTGACTCCGAGAATAGACAGGTAGCCACTCAGCATATCGAAACTCCGGGGCGCCACGTGCGCCGTACCCTCGGCCGTGTAGCCTGCTGCCTGATAGTAGACGGGGTGGATCTGACCGCCCTTGCCCGCAATGAACTTAGCCAGCCCCACGGCGGCGCTCATCATACCCAATGTTACTATGAAGGGCTGGATCTTCCCCTTTGCGATTATCAATCCGCTTATCGCTCCAAGGAACATCCCCAGAACCGGCACTGTAAGAAGGACCGCTATGGTTGAAAAACCGGTAGAAACCTGCGAACCGCACCACAGGCCGCCGGTGGCTGCAAGGACCAGCCCGACAATCACTCCTGCCAGCCTAGATTTCCTCCGGTCAAAGCCGGTATGTGACAGGAGCTGATTTCCCAGATAGTAGCCCACCAGCATAGCGAACAGGATGAAGATCGGCACGGTGAGGGAGGTTGCTCTGGTCCAGCTCCTCTCCATCAGAAGCATTGCACAGGCGACTGTGGAGAGTGAGAGCAGGCTCCCGATGGAGAGGTCTATGCCGGCGGTGATGATCACCAGCGTCATGCCGACGGCCGGCAGGGCAATGATCGAGACCCTTCCGAGCACGTTCAGCTGGTTGTAGAGGCTCAGGAAGATCTGTCCGTTGAGCAGCACTCCACCCAGGAAGATGATGATCAGACCCACGAACGGTCCGAGGCGGCGAGCTGCGCGGCTTGTACTCATGCGGCCGGCGCTGCCGCGTTGAGGATCTTCTCCTGGGATGCTTCTTCCCGGTCGAAGAGGGCGGAGACCCTTCCGCTTCTCAAGACCATGATCCGATCGCAGATCGACAGCAGCTCCGGCAGTTCGGATGAGACCATGACTATCGAGACCCCCTGCTTTGCCAGTTTGGAGAGGTGGATGTACAGCTCGTGCTTGGCGCCAACGTCGATGCCCCGTGTAGGTTCATCCAATAGAAGCACCTTCGGTCGGGTGGCCAGCCACTTGGCCAGCAGCACCTTCTGCTGGTTGCCGCCTGAAAGCGTCTCGATCGGGTTCTTCAGGTCGCTTACGTCGATGGAAAGTCTCTCCACGTATTCCTCCGCCAGAGCTCGCTCCTTCGTCTTCGAGAGTATCGAGAACCGGACTAAATCCCTGAGTGCGGCAAGGGTGAGGTTCTGCTCCACGTTCATGCTTATGATAAGTCCGTTCCCCTTGCGGTCTTCGGTTATCAGCGCCATACCGGCCCCTATCGCCTTTCGGGGGCTTGAGAGGTCGAGTTCTACTCCCTCGAGTTCCACACTGCCCGTCGTATCCGCGGCGGCCGCCCCGAACAGCGCCTCCAGGAGTTCGGTCCGACCGGAGCCGAGAAGGCCGGCTATCCCGAACTGCTCGCCGCGTCTGACCTCGAAGGAGATGTCTTCGAAAACAGGCATCCGCGGAGGATCGGCGCTGGTCCTTGTGAGTTTGTTGACCCTCAGAACAATGTCTTCTCCCGGCTCGCCCTCCTTCACGAAGAACTGCTGGAAGTCCCGGCCAACCATCATCCTGATCAGTTCTGAGCGTGAGGTGTCCTTCACCAGGTTCGAACCCACCGTGTAGCCGTCCCTCAGGACT
This sequence comes from Candidatus Latescibacterota bacterium, assembly GCA_023135015.1. Taxonomy (GTDB): domain Bacteria; phylum Blakebacterota; class Blakebacteria; order Blakebacterales; family Blakebacteraceae; genus JAGLTZ01. Next base: position 4,871 of record JAGLTZ010000120.1, on the reverse strand, counting down.
GTCACCCGATCGGCGATCTCGGAGAGTTCCGTCAGTCGGTGTGAGATGTAGACAACCGAGACTTCGTTCTCCCGCAGCTTGCGTACAACGGTAAAGAGGACCTCGGTTTCGGCCTCCGAGAGGGCCGAAGTAGGCTCATCCATTACAAGGATGCGGGCATTCAGGGAGAGTGCCTTGCCGATCTCAACCAGCTGCTGACGCCCCACACGGAGCTGAGAAACGGGAATAGTGACAGGCGCGTTGAAATGGAGATTGTCCATAATCTCCTGCGCCATCCTGTTCATCCGTGGATAGTCGATGACGTCGCCAAAGCGGGTGGGTTCCCTTCCCAGGTAGATATTCTCCGCTACTGTGAGTTCTGGCACCAGGTTCAGTTCCTGGAATATGATCGCTATCCCGGCCTCTTCAGCCTCCCTTGTGCTGGCAAAGTGTACGACTCTGTCGTCGAGAAGAATCGTGCCCCGCCAGTCGGTATGCACTCCGGCCAGGATCTTCATCAGTGTGGATTTACCAGCTCCATTCTCACCCACCAGCGCCATAACCTCGCCGGGCAGGACATGGAAATCGACACCGTGCAGAACCCTCACCCCGGAGAATTCCTTCTCGATCGATTCCATGCACAGGAGCGGATTCACAATATTATCTGTTCCATATGTCGGCAGTCCGCGCGGCCAGATCAGGCATTTCCGGCAGGGGAGCGCTGGGTATGGGCTCGTACCAGAACGTAGCCGTCGACCAGTCATCCTGCCGTTCGTAAAGCCCACCTTCCACCTCTCTGCCCCATCCTATCTGCTGGATAGTAATCCGGCATTCACGCTTCCAGTAGATGGGATCGGGAAGGTGCCATCTGTACATCGAAATGAAACCTTCCTGGTTGAGGTTGCAGCCGTTGTAGAAAAAGGGCGTCTGCTGCATGCCGTAGGAGAGACAGACGTAATCCTCGCTGCCTGTGCCGCAGATGGTCGGGAAGTCGGTATCGCCGTCCATGTATATCTTTATCTCTCCTTCACCCCACCAGCGAGCGGTATCGAGCGAGCGTATACCCAGCAGTGCTCCAAGGTACCGTCCTTTACCGGACCTCTCCGGCAGGATCACGAAATCCTCCTTAATTGTCGTAGGGTTCTCACGCCGGAAGAGAACATGGAGCCGGCCGACATCTGCCGGGTGTTCGTCCTCCAGAGTGTAATCGATCTGGTAGTAGAGGGGCCTCGTCGCGGTGCCCTCGTTCGATAGGGTGACCCTCGCCCTCTTTCTGAAAGGCATGGGCAGCCATATGTTCATCCCGGCGTTGCTGCCCAGGGAGTGCACCGCCGAGTCGTATGCTTCCACCTTGCCGTGGGCGAAGCCCATGAAATCGCCTATCGGGCACTCGATGCTGGGATGTTCCTGATCGTCCCACCATACGCGTATCACCATACTGCGCAGGTTTGCCGGTGAACGGTTCGTGGTCATCCAGATATGCCTGATCGTCCCCTCTTCCTCGATGTCGCACAACTGGACTGTCTCGCCGGCTTCGATGTTCCTCATGGGTAAGCCTTTTCTACCTATACCCAGGCGGCTGGCCGCCTTGCCTCCTTCTCCTCTGGCACCAGTGGGGTTCTCGAAGGAGATCGAGTGGGATTCAAGGCCGGTATCTAACAGGTATGGTTCGTTCATCGGGTTCAGTCCTTGCGAAGGGGATCGGCTGCAGGCCGAAAAGCTGAACGTAATCAGTACACAAAGGACTGAAAAGAACAGGGCGCGCGTTTTCATGGCTGTCACCTCTCAACGGTTGTTCGTTGCCGGAATGTGTAGTGGAAGTCTACTGCAGGAAATGACTGAATTAAAAAGGATAAGCAGTCGGTATTCAGAAACGGATTCAGTGGGTGTGAAGGATTATCGATCTTCGATGCTATACAATCAAGAGGCGCTATACTAATGGGTAAGGGATCCGCACCGCTTGCTGGGGGAGCGGGTTATCGATTGTCGCTGACCAGGAGGGACTAATGATGTTATCCGAGACATTCTCGAGAACGGCAATTGTTACCAGGACCGTTCTCACGCTGATCACGGCGATCCTGTGTGTCGCTTTCACGGCGGGAGTGCTCTACGCACAGGACAACCGGGTCACGACCGCCAATTACCAGCTCGCTGCGCGGTTCACCAGCGCAAAACTGTCGAAAATGGTTGGAAGCACTTCGGTTAGGCCCAACTGGTTGGAACACAGCGATCGTTTCTGGTACCTCTGGGACACGCCCGACAGCAGGACGTTCTATATCGTCGACCCGGCGCGAAAGACGAAAAATCCCCTGTTCGACAACATAAGGATGGCCGCGGAACTGAGCAGGCAGACCGGGGATCCTTATGATGCCCAGCACCTGCCGTTCAGGACTATCAAATTCGTCAAAGAGGACGGAGCAATACTGTTCTCTGTTCGTACAATGAAACCGGCCGAGCCGGACACGGCAAAGGCAGCCGGGGCGGACACGGTAAAGGCAGCCGGGGCGGACACGGCAAAGGTAGCCGAGGCGGACACGGTAAAGGTAGCCGAGGCGGACACCACCAGGGGAAGAAGAGGAAGGGTCATCAGGCCCAAGGAAGTGACTGTCTGGTTCGAGTACGACCTCGTAACGGGGCAGCTCACCAAACTCGAGGACTACGAGGAACCCGAAGGGCCGCCCAGCTGGGCAAGCATCGCCCCTGACTCTTCTGTGGTGATCTTCGCGCGTGATCACAACCTCTTCATGATGGACTGGGAGAACTATATGAAGGTGGTTGAGGAAGAGAAGGCGAAGGAAAAAGAGAGAGAGGAGAGGAAAGAAAGAGGGGAAGAGGAGGAGGAAGAAGAGGAGGAGGTAGTGGAGGAAGCTGAGGCCGTCGAACACCAGCTGACCACGGATGGAGAGGAACATTACAGTTTCGGGTCGGCGGTTAGACGGGGTATGACGGATGAGGAGAAGGAGAAGAATAAGGGGAAGCGTGCGCGTGCGAGAGTTATATGGTCGCCCGACTCTAAGAAGTTCGTGGTGACCAGAAGTGACAGGAGGAAGGTCAACGATCTGTGGGTCATCAATTCCCTGGCAGATCCCCGACCGACACTCGAGACCTATAAATATGACATGCCAGGGGAAGAAAACGTTACGCAGAACGAGATCTTCATATTCGATGTGGCGAGCAGGGAGCGGGTCCAGGTGAAGATCGACGAGTTCAAGGACCAGTCCATTTCCGTCCACACCCGTCGCAGTCGCCCCCGCCCCAGCGACGTGGGACCGCGGCCCAGCATCTGGCTCTCCCCTGACCCCAACAAGGTTTACATAACACGCACGAGCCGTGATATGCACAAAGTGGACGTCTGCGTGGCGGATGCCACCACCGGTGATGTCCGGGTGGTCATCGAGGAGAGGCTCAAGACCTACATCGAAATGCAGCGTCTGGAGTACCTGGAGGAGAGCAACGAACTCATATGGTGGTCAGAGCGCGACGGCTGGGGCCACTACTACCTGTACGGAACCGACGGCACGCTGAAGAGGCAGATCACTTCAGGGCCTTTCTCGTGTCGCCGCATCTCGGAGATCGACCAGAAGAGCGGGGTGATCTTCTTCTCTGCGAACGCACGCGAACCAGGGGAGGATCCGTATTACACGCATTTCTACAGGGTGGACCTCGACGGCAGCGGTCTTCGGCTCCTTAACCCCGGCAATTTCAGTCACTCGGCCAGTATGGATGAGTCGATGAAATACTTCGTGGATAACTTCTCCCGGGTGGACACCGTACCGAAATCGATTTTGTACGATGCCAGGGGTCAGCAGCTCGTGGAGCTGGAGGAGGCAGATCTCTCAAGACTGTTCGAGGCCGGCTACCAGTTCCCCGAGCCGTTCAGGGTGAAAGCGGATGACGATATCACCGACCTGTACGGTGTGATGTACAAACCGTTCGACTTAGATGAGACGAAGCAGTACCCGATCATAGCGTACGTATACCCGGGGCCGCAGACCGAGAGTGTCGGGAAGACGTTCTCGACCAACTCCACTACGACCTCTCTCGCGCAGTTCGGCTTCATCGTCATCACGGTCGGCAACAGGGGAGGACACCCCACCCGCTCCAAGTGGTACCACAACTACAGCTACGGTGATCTGAGGGATTACGGGCTTGCCGACAAGAAGACCACGATCGAGCAGCTGGCTCACCGGCACCCATTCATCGATAGCGACAGGGTTGGGATCTTCGGCCACTCGGGTGGAGGTTTCATGTCCACGGCGGCGATGCTCGTCTACCCGGATTTCTTCAGAGTCGCTGTCTCATCTTCGGGCAATCATGAGAACAATATCTATAACAAGTGGTGGAGTGAGAAGCATCACGGGGTCACCGAAGTGATCAACGAAAAGGGTGAGGTTGCCTTCGAGTACGACATCGACAAGAACTCGGAGCTGGCTGCCAACCTGAAGGGCAGGCTGCTGCTCGTTCACGGCGACATAGACAACAACGTGCATCCCGCAAACACTCTAAGGCTCGCCCGCGCACTCATCAGGGCGAATAAGAGATTCGACCTCTTCATCTTTCCCGGCGCACGCCACGGCTTCGGGGATATGAACAACTACTTCTTCTGGCTGAGAGCGGATTACTTCTGCAAGCACCTGCTGGGCGATTATTCCAGCAGTGTGAATATGATAGAGCTGAGCCGGGAGCAGGATCAGAGCCCCGACCGTGGTAGAAGGGGAGGGACGAGCCGCCGCTAGATACCAGACCTCAGGCCGCGGGTGCCCGGAGTATCCTCCGGGCACTCACGGCTATATGATCAGATAGTCAGTGAATACGGAAGTCGCGTGTCTTGATATGGTCCTCCATGAGGTACCATAGTTCTTCCACGTCCAACGACATGATGACAAGATCTC
>JAGLTZ010000012.1 GCA_023135015.1 Candidatus Latescibacterota bacterium | reverse complement strand
CGGAGTGGGCGCTCAGATACTGTGGGATCTGGGCGTGCGCCAGATCAGGCTGATGACCAACAACCCCAGGAAAATCATCGGTCTGAAGGGACACGGTCTGTCGGTCATAGAACGGGTTCCCCTGGAGGTAGAGCCGAATGAAATCAATGCAAAGTACCTTCAGACCAAGAAGGATAAACTGGGGCACCTGCTGTCGCTGGGCGAGGCTCAAGGAACGGAAGAATGAGACCACGGATAGTCGAAGGAGATACCGCTGGCACGGGTCTCCGCATCGGTATCGTAGCCAGCCGGTTCAACAAGGCCGTTGTTGAGGGACTGCTCCAGGGCACACTCGAGGAGCTGGAGGAGGCCGGTGTCGCAGAGTCGGATGTGATCGTAGTGTGGGTGCCGGGCGCTCTGGAACTTCCACTTACGGTCAACAGGCTCGCCCGGCAGCGGGAAGTCGACGGGCTTATCGCGTTGGGATGTGTCATCCGTGGCGAGACAGCGCATTTCGAGCACGTGGGGAGGGAAGCCGTCGCAGGACTCAGCAGGGTCAGTCTGGAATCGGGGATTCCGGTAGCGACCGGGGTGCTCACAGTGGAGGATATGGAACAGGCCAGAATCCGGTCGGGCCTCGATCCCGATCCCACCGGGGGAAAGGAATGGAGGGAAAGGCACCGCGGGAGGGAAGCGGCTAGAGCTTGCCTGGAGATGATCAATCTGCTCCGCCGCATCGAGGATGGGGGGTAGGAATGGGCCGGCGCCGGAAAGCACGTGAGATCGTGCTTCAAGCTCTCTACGCACAGGCCATAAACAGCGAGTCGGTAGAGGCGGTTGTGGACGACCAGCTCTCGAAATCGGATTACGATGAGGAGGTGAGGGGATATGTTCGCCGGCTTGCATGCAAGGTGGATGAGGAGAAGGAAGAGCTGGACAAGATTATCGCCGAGCGTGCTACCAACTGGGAGATCGGTCGGATTGCGCTGATCGATAAGTTGATTCTCAGGATGGGGCTGTGCGAGCTCCTCTACTTTCCCGATATCCCCTGCAAGGTGTGCATAAACGAATCGATCGAAATTACCAAGAAATACTCTTCAGCCGATGCCAAACGTTTTGTGAACGGGATCCTCGATTCAGTCTACAAAGAACGGGTTCAAGGGGAAGAATGAAGCTTGCACTGTTGAGCGACATCCACGGCAACCTCCACGCGCTCGAGGCCACCGCAGCCAGGGTTGAGCTGGAGAGGCCGGACATGATTGTCTGTGTGGGGGATGTGGTAGGGTACGGAGCCTATCCGGTGGAATGCATTGAATGGGTACGGGAGAACTGTGCGCTCACGGTCCAGGGCAATCACGATTATCACGCTGTAGAACATACCGGAGCCTACAATTTCAACCCCAGGGCATATATGGCCCTGGCGTGGACCGGTGAGCAATTGAATGAGGAGAACCAGCAGTGGCTGCGCGACCTGCCACTGGTAGAGAACATCGAGGATGTGCAGATCGTACACGGGCATCCAATGGCACCCGAGGCGTGGCTCTATATTCTGGACCGCCACCAGGCCGATCTCGCCCTGCGCCTCGTCTCCCAGCAGCTTGTGGTCACCGGTCACAGCCATATGCAGGGATGTTTCTTCGAGGGGGAAGGCAAGATGAGGATGATCCCCGATAAGGGGATCGATCTGAACGGCCGTCGGGCGGTATTGAATCCTGGTAGTATCGGTCAACCCAGGGACGGCGATTCACGCGCTGCGATGGCTATTCTGGATACGGAAAGGTGGATCTATACTCCTATCCGCGTGGAGTACGATGTGGAGGGCGCGCGTGAAGCTATCATAGAAGCAGGTCTGCCATCGGAACTTGGGGATCGATTGCTGGTAGGTTACTAGAAGCAGCAGGCAAAGCCAGAGACGGCCCCGGTGGGGGGCCGTAGGGGGAAACAAAGGTGATATTCGCCCAGATTTATAAAAAGATCTTCGGAACCAAACATCAGCGGGAGATCAAGAAGCTGCAGCCAGTGGTTGTAGAGATCAATAAGTACTTCGAGAAATATAGGGACCTTTCTGACGAGGAATTAAAGGGGAAGACCCCCGAGTTCAGGGAGAGGCTGGCCGCGGGAGAGACCACGGATGACCTGCTCCCGGAAGCTTTTGCCGTGGTAAAGGAGACCTGCCGCCGGCTGCTCGGACAGAAATGGATGGTTACCGGGCGAGAAGTAGCGTGGGACATGGTTCCCTACGATGTCCAGCTCATAGGTGCAATAGCGCTACACCAGGGAAAGATAGCTGAGATGGCGACGGGTGAGGGGAAGACGCTTGCTGCTACAATGCCGCTATACCTGAAAGCCCTGGAGGGCAAAGGCGTCCACCTTGTAACGGTGAACGATTATCTGGCACGCAGGGATGCCGAGTGGATGGGCGGTATCTACAAGTGGCTCGGCCTGGAAGTGGGGGTCATCCATCACGATATGACCCCCGATGAACGCAGGGTGGTCTACAACGCCGATATAACCTACGGAACCAACAATGAGTTCGGCTTCGACTATCTGCGCGACAATATG
>JAGLTZ010000119.1 GCA_023135015.1 Candidatus Latescibacterota bacterium | reverse complement strand
ACACACGGTATCGCGCACAGTCAGATACGACCCCTCTGGAAGCGGGCGCCTCCGGCAGCAGACCTCCGTTCCCTCATCTGAGAAGAGCCTGTAGACCACCTCGGCCGCTTCAGGTATGTGGTACACCTCAAATAAAAAGGCGATCTCATCCGCATCCTCCGGATTGGCCGATGAAGCAATGACTTCTTTCATGTGACGTTCGGCGTTATTCAAAACAACGCCTGCCGAAACCGAAGGAGATACAGTGTTCGGGTCGAGCACCTCGATTTGACTGAGCCCCGGCTCGTTCCACCGTGAGTCGAACGCCTCGATTTCTTCAATCCGCCTGCCCAGCCTCACCGAATTCCTGTCCGAAACAGTGACCTCCACACGGTATCGGCCGGGCGGGATGCTGAACTGTTGATGAGCCCGCAGGACGACTTCCGGATCTTCCAGACGTGTCTCACCATCCAGAACAATTCGATCAGAATAAACGCCACCCCCGACTTGCTGACCACCCCGATCTCTTATAATAACACTCCATTCATACTCCGCCCGCCATCCGGTCGCGCCATAGGATTCATCCCGCAGGAAGAGCAGTCTTGATCGGGGAAAGGAGAGGTGTACGTGCAGGAAACGGTTTTCGCTTTCTTGGGACCTGAACAGGGCCAGCAACAGGTCGAATTCGATCCTCTCAGAGTAGCTCCCCGGCATTCCGGGTCCGGCGGGACGGACCGGCCCTTGCGCGGCACAACCTGTCAGCAGCACAGCCGTAGTTACCTGGATCGCCATACACGTGAAGGTACGCAAGGGCACCTTCTTTCTACCATCCGGCAACCATGCCACTCAGGATTTCCTCGACCACGAGATCGATGGCTTCTTGGAGGCCGACCATTCTGGCATCGGGACCGGTGTTGTCATAGACGGCTGAGCCGAAGATCTGAGGCGACTCCCATATAACCTCATCCTTCACCCTGTCATGAAAGCTCACCTGCACACCTATCCGGATAATGAACTGCTCGACCTCCTCGTCTCTGGTGTACTCGTACGTCTCTTCCGAGTAGGTGCGTACTGTTCCCAGGAGCACACTTGTGGCCTCTGCTTCATCGGCTACGATGCGAAGCGTACCATCTTTTACCAGGGCGGCAACCAGACGTTCTGTAATCTCTTCGGCAACTCCGAATTCGCTGGTCTCGTTGGCAAGCAGTTGCACCGCCACCGTCTTGATGTGCGGAGGGAGTCCCGAACTGAACGAATAGGCGCACCCTCCCGACACCAGCAGTATCACCAGAGAACAGAGCCTAAACATATGAAAACCGTTTCTACCCACTGACCCATACATTCTCTTCACCCAGTATCGCCTTCAGCTCGTCCAGGACCTCGCCGTCCGGGTCTACTCCAAGGCGGCCTGCCCTCAGTCTGAGGGGTGGACCTTCTTCAGCGTGCTCTATATGCAAATATACAGGAACGTCGCCGGGGTGCTTCTGCAATACTTCATAGGCCTGATCGGCAAGTTCGGCGCCCTCTCCCGTCACCAGCAGGAGGTGCAACCTGGAAGTCATACGCCTGCGCACTTCGGCGAGTGGAATGAATTCCTGGGCCACGACCTTTGGTTCCTCTCCCTCCCGCTTTGAGAGACGGCCTTTTAGAAGAACCATATTGTCCTCACGAAGCAGTTCGGCATACTTCTCGCAAGGTTCACTGAAGACCAGGGCTTCTGCAGAGCCGGTGAAATCCTCCAGAAGGATAAAAGCTATCGGATTCCCCCTCTTGTCAGTCTTCCGTGTCATCGATGCGATCACCCCCGCAACCGTTACAACGCTGTTGTCATTATTCTGATCCAGCTCCCCCAGTCCGGCGGTTGTAAACGCATTCACCTCGTCACGGTATCGCTCCAATGGATGTCCCGAAACGTAGAACCCGAGAGCATTCTTTTCGCGGGAAAGCATTTCATGAAGGTTCCATTCGGGCACATCGGGAAGGCTTGAATCTACGGCCTTGAGCGCCTTCTCTCCCTCACCTGCATCGAAAAGGCCAACCTGACCCCTGTCCCTCTCTGCCTGACGCCGTTGGGCTCCTTCCAGCTCGCGACTCAGCGTAGCCATCAGCTGCGCCCTGTGACCTCCTAATCCATCGTACGTACCGGCCGCAATCAGGCTCTCCACAACCCGCTTATTCACGCTTTTAAGGTCGGTGCGTTCCAGGAAATCGGAGAGATCCCTGAAGGGCCCTCCCTCCACCCTGGCTTTCAAAATGGCCTGGATGGCGGAATGCCCCACATTCTTCACCGCCCCCAGCCCGAACTTTATTATACCGTCCGCTGTAACCGTGAACTTCTCATCCGACTCATTCAGGTCTGGCGGAAGCACCTGCAGTCCCAGCCTGCGGCATTCCTCGATCAGGATTACTACTCTGTCCGAGTTGCTCATCTCGCTCGAGAGAGTGGCCGCCATGAACTCGGCCGGATAGTGGACCTTAAAAAAACCTGTCTGGTACGCAACAAGCGCATACCCGGCAGAGTGACTCCGGTTGAATCCGTAGCCCGCGAAGTAGGCCATCTGCTCGAAGATGCTCTCTGCGATCGTGCGGTCTATATCCCTCTTCATCGCCCCGGAGACGAATTTCTCCCTCTGTTCCTCCATCACCTCCGCTTTCTTCTTCCCCATTGCCCGTCGCAGCAGATCCGCCTCGCCGAGGCTGAAACCCGCCAGCTCCGAGGCGATCCGCATCACCTGTTCCTGATAGACAATGATACCGTACGTCGACTTCAGAATCGGCTCCAGGTCGGAGTGGTCGTATGTGATATCCCTGCGGCCGTGCTTACGGTCGATGAAATCGTCCACCATCCTGGCACCCAGGGGGCCGGGCCGGTAGAGCGCATTCATGGCAATCAGATCCTCTAACGAGGTGGGGCGGAGCTTACGCAGGTAATCGCGCATTCCCGCTGACTCAAACTGGAAGATCCCTATCGTTTCCCCCCGGCTGAAGAGGTCGTAGGTTTCTTCGTCATCCACGGAGGGATTCTCCAGGTCGAGCTCCACCCCGTGCTGTTTTTCCACCAGCTCGGCTGCATCATGAAGTACGGTCAGCGTACGTAGTCCAAGGAAATCCACCTTCAGCAGGCCGACCTTCTCCACGTTGTTCATGCTATACTGGGTGGTAATCTCCCCCTTTGAACTCTTATAAAGAGGCACGAAGTCTGTGAGCGGTCCCGGGGCGATGACAACCCCGGCTGCATGGGTAGAGGCATGCCGGGAGAGGCCTTCAAGAAGCTTTGCGTGCTCGAACAACTTCCTGTACTTATCCTCCGTCTCCACCAGATCCTGCAGCGCCGGTTCCTGCCTCAGAGCGTCCTCGAGTTTTATCCCCGGCTCCTCCGGAACCTGCTTTGCCAGGCGGTCTACCTCGCTGTACGGCATGCCCATCACCCGACCGACATCTCGCACGGCCGCCCTGGCCGCCATCGTACCAAAGGTGATTATCTGGGCCACGCTCTCCTCGCCGTACTTCTTTATGACATATTGGATGATCTCCCCCCGGCGTTCGTAGCAGAAGTCGATATCTATATCGGGCATGCTGATCCGTTCGGGGTTCAGGAACCGCTCGAAGAGCAGATCATATTCAATTGGATCGATGTTGGTGATGCCCAGTGAGTAGGAAACCAGGCTGCCGGCAGCCGAGCCGCGGCCAGGACCGACAGGAATGCCCATCGAGCGTGCCTGTCCGGTGAAGTCGGCTACTATCAGGAAATAGCCGGCAAAACCCATCTGCTCGATCGTACCCAGTTCATACTCGAGACGGTCCTCAATCTCCTTCGTGATGGACGGATATCGTTCCTTTGCACCCTCATAGACAACATGGCGGAGGTGGCTTGAGAGTGTTTTGAACCCCTTGGGAAGTGGGTAGTTGGGTAGATACATCTCCCCGAATTCCATCAGCAGGTTGCAGCGCTTTGCTATCTTCGCCGTGTTCTCCAGTGCCTCGGGCAGACCTGCAAAGAGATTGGCCATCTCCTCCGGTGTCCGGAAATAAAGCTGTCTGTTGGAATGTATGCGGTCGGGGTCCTCCAGGGTCTTGCCTGTCTGCACGCATAGAAGGACTTCGTGGCTTTCTGCGTGCTCCGGTTTCATGAAGTGAATGTCGTTGGTGGCAACCAGCGGGATGCCCAGCTCGCGGGAGAGGGAGATCATTGCGTCTATGTTCACCATCTCCTCCTCGATATCGTGATTCTGAACCTCGAGGAAGAAGTTCTCCTCTCCAAAGATCTCCTGGTATTCCAGCGCGGCCTTCTTCGCCTCTGCGGGACGACGGTTGACGTTATGAACAGAGATCTCGCCCTTCAGGCAGGCCGAACAGGCTATCAACCCCTCGCTGTATTCACGTAGCAGTGCCTTGTCGACGCGAGGTTTGTAATAGAATCCCTCCAGAAAGCCAAGACTGGAGAGCTTCAACAGGTTGCGGTACCCGTTCATGTCGCGTGCCAGCAGGATCAGGTGATAAGAGGCATCGCCCTGGCGTGGCCTTTTGTCCCTGCGGTCCCCCGGAGCGACGTAGATCTCACAGCCGATAATCGGCTTGATGCCGGCAGTTATAGCGTTCTGATAAAACTCAATAACACCGAAGAGCGTGCCGTGATCGGTCAGCGCCAGTGCCTCCATGCCGAGTGCCTTTGCCTCGTCGACCATCTCCTTTGTCCGGCACGCCCCGTCCAGCAGGCTGTATTCGCTGTGGTTGTGAAGGTGAACGAAGGGCGGCGTGCTCACTGTCAACAGCTCTCCCTAAAAGGCCGTTCGCGGACGGAAACTACTTGTCTGTATCCTCCCTGACAATATCGGCGCCCAGAAGGCTCAGACGTTCCTCAAGTCTTTCATGTCCCCGGTCGATATGGTATACACGATTTACGACCGATTCCCCCCGCGCGGCAAGGCACGCCAGTACCAATCCTGTCCCGGCCCGTATGTCACTTGCCATCACCGACGCACCCGAAAGACTCTCTACACCGATAACGGTCGCCTCATCGCCGACCGTGCTTATCTCCGCCCCCAGACGGACCAGCTCAGCTACATGTAGAAAACGATCCTCAAATACAGTTTCACGTATGACACTGGTACCGTCCGCCAGGCTGGCCAACGCCATTAATGAGGCCTGCAGATCGGTGGGAAATCCTGGATATGGATAGGTTACGACCGTGCCCGCTTCAGGACGTCCCGACAGCGAGGCGGTGACGGTGTCGGCCGTGACTTCAACATCCACACCCATCTCCGCTAGTTTGGCCAGAACCAGCCCCAGGTCATCCGGCCTGGCGCCCGTTACAGTAACCCGCCCGCCTGTTATTGCACCTGCAACAAGAAAGGTCCCTGTTTCAAGGCGATCCGGCATCACTGTGTGATCAAGAGGTTTCAGAGCCGCCACACCCTCAATGATGATCTCGGTGCTTCCTGCTCCGCTGATCCGGGCCCCTGCAGAATTGAGTGCCTCTGCCAGATCCACTACCTCGGGATCGCAGGATGCATTTAATATTGTGGTCATCCCCCGGGCCATCACCGCTCCCATCATTATATTTTCGGTGCCTGTATGACTCGGACGGTCGAAGTAGATCTTTGCCCCCTGCAGCGGTGTCGCCTCGGCAACCATATAGCCTCCCTCATCCTCAATCCGCGTACCCATCGCCTCAAAGGCACGGCGGTGCAGGTCCACCGGACGGGGGCCGATGGCGCACCCACCGGGAAGGCTGATCTTTGCTCTGCCAAGCCTGCCGAGCAGAGGTCCCATGACCATAAATGAAGCCCTCATCTGCTGGACGAGCTCATACGGCGCTTCGAAGCCTCTGAGGCGGCTGGCATTCAACCGCACGGTTGAAGTCTCTCTTTTGAAATCGACCTCTACACCCAGGTGCTCCAGAACCCTAAGGCAGGTATAAATATCCCTCAGATCGGGAATGTTCCGGATGACACTTTCACCATCTTCAACCAGAAGGGAGGCTATCAATATGGGCAGTGCCGAGTTCTTGGCCCCCCTGACTTCCACCTCACCTTCCAGCCTGTGCCCTCCCCTTATCCGGAATACATCCATCAGCTCAGACCCAGCTCCTGTCGGGCGATAAGATAGCGCGGTCGACCTGATAAATCGGGAGCCACCCGGATATCAACCAACATGGCTGCCCGCGCCATTGCAGTCACAACATCATCCTGTCTCTCGCCGATCTCCATTGCAACCAGCCCGCCAGGCTTCAGGCGCATCGACACCCTGTCCAGCAGTGGACCGATAACGTCCAGACCCTCTCTGCCGGCGACCAGTGCTCCACGGGGCTCGTAACCCCGGATTTCTATAGGCAGCTGCCCCCATTCCTCCTCGGTGACGTATGGAGGATTGCTGATAAAGAGATCCAGCGGGGGGAGCATGCGCCAGAACTCCAGTTTGGTCACATCTGCCTCGAGCCACTGGATCTGCTGCAGGTCGTATCGCAGTGCATTTTCGCGTGCCAGCTCGAGTGCCGCCGGGCTGGCGTCGGCAGCCAGAACAGTCCAGGCAGGGCATTCCATCGCAAGGGAGAGCGCGATAGGACCACAGCCAGTGCCCGCATCCAGTACTACGGCCTGTTTGTTTGATCCCATCAGCTGCAGGGCGACTGATACAAGACCCTCTGTTTCAGGACGGGGGATCAGCGCCCGCCGGTCTACTTTCAGAGTGAGCAGGCGGAAAGCGGCATCACCCGTAATGTACTGAAGGGGTTCTCCACTCAGGCGCCGCTGTAAAAATGCCTCCAGTTGCTCAATCTCCTCCTGGCTCAGGTCACGTTCCTCCTGGTAGAGGGCGTGCCTTTGCCTGACACCTACGGCGGCGCCTATCAGTCCCTCTGCCTCCGTCTGGACAGCTTCGATGCCGGCCTCCGACAGACGCTCTGCTACATCCTCCAGACGCTGCCTGAGGTCTGCTGATACAACCGCGGTCACGAGGCCATCCCTCTCTCAGGTACCACCTCTCCCCTGCTGTGTGCCGCCATCCTGATCGCTTCGACAACATCCTCCAGATCTCCGTCGAGTATTTCCTGGAGGTTATAGAGGGTGAGCTTGATCCGGTGGTCGGTCAGTCTGTTCTGGGGAAAATTGTAGGTCCTGATCTTCGCGGAACGATCCCCTCCTGCAACCATATCGCGGCGTTCAGCTGCTTCCTCGGCGGCCTGCTCTTTCCGCAGTCTCTCTAGAAGACGTGATCTCAATATCTTCAGTGCCTTCGCCTTATTCTTATGCTGGCTCTTTTCATCTTGGCAGCTCACTACAAGTCCGGTTGGCAGGTGGGTGATCCGCACAGCGGAATCGGTGGTATTAACGCTCTGGCCCCCCGGTCCGGAGGATCGGAAAACATCGACCCGCAGCTCATCCGGATCCAGCTCCACGTCCACCTCTTCCGCTTCGGGAAGAACGACCACTGAGGCCGCAGAGGTATGCAGACGACCCTGGGCCTCTGTTTCAGGCACGCGCTGTACCCGGTGAACACCACTTTCGTAGCGGAGCTTCCCGTAGACATCTACGCCGGCAATCAGGAAGATGATCTCCTTGAAACCGCCCAGGTCGGAAGGATTGCTGCTCATCAACTCGACCTTCCATCCCTGTCTTTCAGCGTAGCGGGAGTACATTCGAAAGAGGTCAGCGGAGAAGAGGCATGCCTCCTCACCTCCTGTGCCAGCACGAATCTCCATAATGGTATTTCGGGAATCGTCGGGGTCGGTGGGGATCAGCAGGCTGTTAAGGCTATGCCGTAGCTGTTCGATCTTCTCCTCGTTTTCACCGATCTCGGCTTTGGCCAGTTCGATCAATTCCGAGTCGTTACTCTTCTCGACAATCTCTTTAGCTTCCCGGTACGAAGATTGCACATCCTCCAGCTCCTGCCACAGGCTTACTACCTTCTCCACATGGCTGTGCTCGCGTGCAAGCGCCTGGAATCGTGTGGTGTCGGCGATCACCTGTGGATCGGCCAGCAGAACATACAACTTCTCTAAACGGTCCCTCGCCTCTGCCAGCGTTTCGAACAACATAACGAGCCCTCATGCAGGCTTCAAGATTTCGCCTTTTTACTCTTATCCTTTGAGTACGCTTCTGCCTTAGCGTACCGCCGACGGAACCTCTCGACCCGCCCGGCAGTGTCTACCAGCTTCTGCTTCCCCGTGTAGAATGGATGGCAGTTCGAGCAGATCTCCAGCTCTATCTTTGGCGCGGTCGACCGTGTCTTGAAAGTGTGGCCGCATACACAGCGGACGGTTACTTCGTGATACTCCGGATGAATGTCGGGTTTCATATGCTCACACCTGGTTGATCTTTTAAGGTTCCCTACTGGTTCATCGTATCCAGAAATTCGTCATTCGTCTTTGAATGGGCCATCTTCTCTATCAGGAACTCCATACCTTCAACGGGGTTCATATCGTTCAGGAACTTACGAAGTATCCAGACTCTGCTCAATTCCTTCTCGGATAGAAGTAGTTCCTCCTTACGCGTCCCGGATCGGTTTATATCAATAGCCGGCCAGATACGACGGTCTGCAAGACGGCGGTCGAGAACCAGTTCCATATTACCGGTCCCCTTGAACTCTTCGAAGATGACCTCGTCCATCCGTGATCCTGTTTCCACCAGTGCCGTACCCATGATCGTCAAGCTGCCTCCGTCTTCAATATTTCTCGCAGCGCCGAAGAACCGTTTCGGACGCTGAAGCGCATTAGCGTCAACACCGCCGCTCAGGATCTTCCCCGAGTGAGGAACCACAGTATTGTGTGCCCGCGCGAGACGGGTGATCGAGTCGAGCAGAATGATCACGTCGTGTCCATGCTCTACGAGACGCTTCGCTTTCTCAATTACCATATCAGCAACTATGACGTGGCGCTCGGCCGGTTCATCAAAGGTGCTGCTGACCACTTCCCCATGCACAGAGCGTTCCATGTCCGTGACCTCTTCCGGTCGCTCATCGATTAAAAGGATGAGGATGTAAACATCAGGATGGTTCTCTGCAATCGAGTTTGCAATCTGCTGGAGCAGCACGGTCTTGCCGGCACGTGGGGGCGACGTGATAAGACCGCGCTGGCCCATCCCGATCGGCGCCAGCAGGTCCATAATGCGCATCGAGAGGTTCCCCCCCTTGTTCTCTAGATGGAACCTCTCCTCCGGATACAGGGGGGTCAGGTTGTCGAACAGTGTGCGGTGTTTAGATTCTTCAGCATTACTGTTATTGATGGCTTCGACGCGAAGCAGCGCGAAGAAACGCTCACTCTCTTTGGGTGGCCGGACCTGCCCGGCTACAGTATCTCCGGTCATCAACCCGAAACGTTTGATCTGGCTCGGGGATACATAGATATCGTCCGGCCCGGGCAGGTAGTTGTAAGAAGCGGAACGGAGGAAACCGTAGCCGTCGGGAAGTATTTCCAAAACGCCTTCGGCGAATATGCTTCCGTTCTTATGGGTCTCCGCTTCCAGGATTCTGAAGATGAGATCCTGCTTACGGAGATTCGAAACCCCATCGACGTTTAGAGTCGTGGCAAGATCGACGAGTTCGTTTATGCTCTTCGCCTTGAGCTCTTGAATGTCCATTCTAAATCCTTTTTTCGTTTTCTACTGGAGAATCGGCCTCCGGGAGGGAATCAGTCTGTCCAGCAATCAGGTGCCTCGGAAAAGGCTCACCCGGGTAGTAACAATAATGCGCGTATCAAAGGGTATCCGTTATCGTGGTAAGGTAATCGGGAATCAGGGTCGAATCGATGGGATGCCATGACAGTCTATGGTGTCTGTTCCCTGTCGAGCCCGCTAGCAGGATAGGATTCACCTGCAATCTGTCAAGATATAAAATTTCTACAGAATATCAACAGCATCAATATCAACCGTGATCATCATACCAGGGCGTTTGAATTCCATTATCTGGGATGCCTCCACGCATTTGCGAAGGGTAGCCGAGGCGCGGCCCCGCAGGAAGAAGTGGACTCTATACCAGCGGTTGAGGCGATAGAGCGGAGCCGGTGCAGGACCCAGGACCTCGACGGTCGCTGGAGCCACCCTGCGTAGGCTTAGGACGATCTCCCGTCCTTTTTCAAGAACATCTGTCTCTTTTCGCCCCCTCAGCAGCACTCTGACCATCCGACCGTATGGAGGGTAGGAAAGGGCCCTGCGTGACCGCAGCTCTTCCGACATGAATCCGGCAAAGTCGCCTTCGGCCGCGAATGATATACCCGGGTTTTCTTCGGAGAACGTCTGGATAATAACCTCGCCCCTCTGATCCCCCCTGCCCGCCCGACCGGCGACCTGGGTCAGCAGTTGAAAGGTCCTTTCGTTGGCCCTGAAATCCGGGAAGTGCAGCTCTGAGTCGGCGGATATGACCCCTACAAGGGTTACCCGGGGGAAATGAAATCCCTTGGCCACCATCTGGGTCCCCAGAAGGATATCACCATCACCGCTGGCAAATGCCCGGTACAGTCTACCGTGGCTCCCTCGTCTGCGGGTGGAATCTGAATCCATGCGCAGAACACATGCTTCCGGAAACCGTTCGTTGAGGGCGGTCTCCACACGTTGTGTTCCCAATCCCTGATAGCGGAGATGTTCACCGCCGCAGTCCGGGCAGCTCAGGGGAGGCTGACGCACCGAGCCGCAGTAGTGGCAGCGCAGGTGCCCTTCGATCCGATGGTAGGTCATGGCTACACTGCAGTTAGTGCACTCTTCGGCGTGACCGCAGTTCCTGCATGTGAGCGCGGGGCTGAATCCACGGCGGTTTAGAAAGAGAAGGGACTGCTCCCCCCGTTCCAACCTTGCTTCAATTGCCTCTTCGAGTATTCGACTGAAGATTGTTCCCCCACCTGTCCTCTCCCACGGTTTCGGCTCTCGCGACATATCTACAAGGTTGATTTCAGTAATCGGGCTGGAGCTTATGCGATCCTTCATCTCCAGAAGCAGGTACTTGCCTTCCAAGGCATTATTGTACGACTCCGCACTGGGTGTGGCTGAACCCAGGACACAGACGGCGTCACATTCCCTGGCGCGAAAGACCGCGACATCCCGCGCATGATAGCGCGGATCCGGCTCCGACTGCTTGTAGGAAGACTCATGTTCCTCGTCAACCACTATTACTCCCAGGTTTGCAACTGGTGCCAGCACCGCAGAGCGCGGCCCGATAACCACCATCGCATCACCGGCCAGCACACTCCTCCACCGGGCGTATCGCTCGCTCGCTTTTAGACGGCTGTGGAAGAGAGTGACTTTTGACCCGAAGCGGGAATAGAAGATGGATATCATCTGGGGAGTGATGGATATCTCTGGCACCAG
>JAGLTZ010000118.1 GCA_023135015.1 Candidatus Latescibacterota bacterium | reverse complement strand
AGGACCCCGACATCATCATGGTGGGTGAGATCAGGGACGTCGAAACGGCGCAGATCGCCATCCAGTCTTCCCTGACGGGGCACCTCGTCTTCTCCACGCTCCACACCAACGATGCGGTGGGTGCGGTCATCCGCCTGGTCGATATGGGAATCCCCTCCTACCTGATCGCGAATACGGTCATAGGGGTGCTGGCACAACGGCTGGTCCGTACAATCTGCAAGACCTGCAGGGAACCGTACGAACCCGACCCCGAGTTGATCCGCCAGTTCGCCAATGTGGAAGCCTTTGAAGGGTTCACCTTCACGAGGGGACGTGGATGCGGCGAGTGCATGAACACGGGATACGGCGGTCAGACAGGAATATACGAACTGCTTGTAGTCACCAGGGAGATACGGGAGCTGGTCAACCAGGGCGCCGGCAGCACCCAGATATCCGATACCGCCCGCCGCCAGGGACTGCGGCTGCTCCGCGAAGACGGGATGGATAAGGTTCTCCAGGGAATCACAACGCTCGAAGAAGTGATCCGTGTCACCCAGGGCGTTGAAGAGGCTGAAGAAGAAGCTGAAACCGAGGCCGAAACAGTGAAGATATCGTAGAGGAGACGATGGCTGGATTTCTGCCGAAATTGGGTCGAGCGAGGGTTCGCCTACGGCTGGTGGTCGGCCTCCCCCTGCTGATCCTGCTGGTATCAACAGCAGTCATATCTATTTCATATGTGAAGATCAGCAGGGTGCTGCAGCAGATGGCGTTCGACCATCATCTGGCCCTGGCCAGAAACCTGACTGCCACTGCCCAGCGCGAAGCGGAGGAGAGAGGGGGCGATCTGTTCGGTGCACTCGGCTCTGAAGTGGGAATGCATGCCAGGAGGCAGCCTGAGGAGGGGGTACGCTTTGTGCTGGTCCGGACCGAACCGGCAGGGCCTATCCTCTTCTTTGATCCAGAGGGATTCATTGGGACTAGAGATCAGACTCAACTCCTGACACTCACTACCGACCTGGCGACTCCCCGGGTGATGCCGATTGGGTTCGATGCATTGCCCCATCTCGTTACAGCCCACATGGCGGTGCGGAACGGATATTTCCTCATCGCCATGGAACCATTCCGGAATGTGCGGGCGCTGGCCGGCTGGGCACTGCGACTCGGTGCCATAGTGGCTGTAATTACCGCGCTGGCTCTACTGGCAACGGCATGGGTTATGACCGCCCCACTCCACAGGCTCGCCGAACGCATCCGGGAACTGGCGCGCCGTGAGCTGCTCGACCCAAAAGAGATCGAGGAGATCATCGAGAAAGCACGCGAGCCGGAGGAGGTTGCCGCTCTTACTCTGGCGCTCGAGCAGGCATTGACCGCCATGGTCAACCTGAAGCGCTCTATCCACGGGATAATCGAGACGATGGAGGGGGGGATACTCGCTGCCGATGAGGAGGGAAGGCTCCAGCTGATAAACTCGGCGGCCCGTGAGATCATGGGGCTGGAAGGCTCGCTGGTGGGTCGCCCGCTGCGTCAGATCGTTCCTTCGCCTGAGGGGAACACTGCATTCATAGCTATTCTGGATGAGCTTCTCAATGAACAGATTACCTACAGCCGGCCGCGTGAAATCCAGATCGTCAACGGCAGGGGTGAAACCCTCGAACTGGGTGTGGCTACCAGCCTGATCCCCGGTGAAGAAGGGAAAATACTGAGCTCGGTAGTGGTGATATTGGATCTTACCGAGCTGGTCGAGCTTCAAGAGAGAGTGCGCAAGGCGGACCGGTTGAGTGCATTGGGCAGCATGGCCACCAAGGTGGCGCACGAGATCCGCAATCCCCTGGGTTCGGTGAAGGGACTGGGTCAGCTCGTTCTGGAATCGGAGCAAGAGGGGAGCGAAACGTACCGCTACATGGAGCGGATTGTCCGGGAGGTGGATCGGTTGAGCAATATAGTGGACGAGCTGCTCGATTATTCGCAGCGAAGGCCCCTGACGCTGGATTCGGTTGATCTGAATGACGTGGTTCGGGAAGGTCTTGATATGGCCCGTTTCAGGGAAGGCGACCACGCGCCGACACTGCTACAGGAGCTGGATCTGTCTCTGTCCCCGATCCGTATGGACCGTAACCGGTTCCTTCAGGCGGTTCTGAACGTACTTGTAAACGCTCTACAGGCGATTGATTCAGACGGTGGGGTGGTGACCGTATCAACATTCAGGGAGGAAACAACGAAGGGCGGCCAGATCGTTCTCGAAATCTCGGATAACGGTCCTGGAATCCCTCCTGATGTGCTCGACCATATCTTCGATCCCTTCTTTACGACAAAGGAAGACGGCTCCGGACTCGGCCTCAGCATTGCCCACACGATCGTCAGGGAGCATGAGGGGGTACTCGAGGTAGATAGCAAGCTGGGGCAGGGGACCACCTTCCGGATCCTGCTTCCCAGGTATCGCTGGGGGGAGGTGTAAAACGCATGAGCCGGGTACTTGTACTGGATGACGAGGAGAACATCCGGTTCTTCTTCACCGAGGCCTTGAAGAAGGAGGGCTACGAGGTCAAGACCGTCGGCCGGGGAGAACGCGCTCTGGAACTCTTTGACGCCGAGGATTTCGACGTCGCGGTTGTGGATCTGAAGCTGCCCGACGCCGACGGCATGGAGATCCTGAAGACTTTCCGACAGCGCCGGCCGGAAACCCCTGTAATCATGATTACTGCCCACGGGAACCGCCAGGTGGCTCTTCAGGCCCTGAATGAAGGGGCATACGATTATTTCAGCAAGCCGTTCGATCTAGAGGACATGAGGGTAGTCATCCGCCGGGCGGCGGAAAAGGCCCGGCTGGTGCGCGAGGTTGACAGGCTGCGCAGGCAGATGGAGGAGGGAGGGGAGGGGGATGCTCCCCACCTGATCGGGGAAAGCGCCGCTTTAGAAGTGGTCCGCGAGACAATTGCGACGGTTGCTGACAGCGATGTGACCTGCCTGATACTGGGTGAGTCGGGGACGGGCAAGGAGCTGGTTGCTGAAATGATCCACTACCAGAGCAGCCGTAGAGATGGTCCTTTCGTGAAATTGAACTGTGCGGCGATTCCCGACACGCTGATCGAAACCGAGATGTTCGGTTATGAGAAAGGTGCATTTACAGGGGCGACCCAGAGGACGACCGGGAAATTCGAGCAGGCCGATGGTGGGACCCTCTTCCTGGACGAGATAGGGGATATGACCCCGCTTGTGCAGACGAAGCTGCTCAGAGTCATTGAGACAGGCGAATTCCACAGGGTGGGGGGCGCCAACAGCGTTCAGGTCGATGTGCGGCTGCTGGCAGCTACGAACCAGAATCTGGAAACGGCCATCGAGGAGGGTTCTTTCCGCGAAGACCTCTACTACCGGATAAATGTTGTAAGCCTGCCGTTGCCGTCGCTGAGGGAGCGTCCTGAAGATATCCCGACACTGGCGCGCACCTTTCTCGCCAGCTTCAGTGAAAAGTTCAACAAGTCGATTTCCGGGATCCGGGAGGATGTGATGGAACGCCTGCTGTCGTATCAGTGGCCCGGCAATGTGAGGGAGCTGCAGAACGCGCTTCAGCGTGCAGTGGTGCTGGAGGGGGGTGATAAGGTCTCGATGACATCACTGCCCGAGGCGGTAACCGGCGGGCTTCCATCGGCGAGCCTGAGCCTGGATGAGCTGGAGGGAGAGTCTCTGGCAGATATGATAAAACGAGTAAAGGCTCGATACGAGAAGGTGCTTATCCAGGAAGCACTGGACAAAGCAGGGGGCAACAAGACAAAGGCGGCTCAACTGCTCAAGATCAGCCGCGTCAACCTCCACCAGAAGATAAATGAGTACGAGATCGAGCCGGTTCCGCACTAATCGGAGTGATAAGGGATATTAACACACAAAGGCGAAGTGTTAACGGGAATTAACAGATATCATGCCCGGATAGGGCATTTCAGGTTGTGGAATTGTGGCATGAAAATCTGTATAATTCATTGCCATTCAATGATTTACACAGAAAAATGCGATCCGGAGAAAGGAATTGGCATGGTCTTTGCGCCTTTCAAGGAGTGTCTGTAGATGGCCCGAAATTACGAGTACAAGGTCATCACTTCCGATGGCAGCGTAAAAATCGGGGAATCGCAGGCAGATAGCGTGAAGGTGGTCTACGACCAGCTTGTTTCACGCGGCTACTCGGTTGTCAGCGTGGAACATAAGCGAAAGTCACTGGTCGAGTTCGATATCAATTTCCTGAATCGGCTCTTTCAAAAGCCGATAAAGGATGACGACCTGACAACCTTCACCACGCTCTTTGGCACAATGCTCAAGGCCGGTGTACCACTCACGGAGGGTCTGGACGTAATCATCGCTCAGACTGAAAATCCGCGATTCAAGGAAATCCTCCATGAAGTGAAGCGTTCGATCCAGGGTGGTGAACAGCTCAGCGAAGCGTTCGGACGCTATCCGAAAGTATTCGGACCACTCTTTCTCTCCCTGGTACGTGTGGGGGAAGTCGGTGGAGGGTTGCCCGAGAACCTGCTCTACCTGGCCGGGATACTGGAGAGCCAGAAGGAACTGAACCAGCGCATCAAGAACGCCATGGTTTATCCCGCCATTATGGCTAGTGTGGCGGTAGTGATCGTGACCTTCCTTCTGACCTTCATCATCCCGTCCTTCGTTGAGATCTTCACTGACGCGGGCGTGGAACTGCCGGGACTGACCATAGCGCTTCTGGCCACCAGCAGTTTCATATCGAGCTACTGGTTCCTGATTCTGCCCGGCTTGGTCCTGTTTGTTGTCGGGCTCAGGATGCTGGTCAAAACAGACCGCGGAGAGTGGTTCTGGCACAGCGGGCTCCTGCAGATGCCGGTGATAGGTGATCTGGTCCGGAAGCTGAATATCGCCCGCTTCTCCCGCACCTACGGCTCGCTTCTTTCCCGCGGGGTTCCGCTGGTCGAGACACTGGATGTAGTTGCCAACGTGGTCGGCAACCGGATCATCCGGGAAGTGATCGAGAAGGTGCAGCGCCAGATAAAGCAGGGCCGGTCATTCACGGAGCCGCTGGCCGAGAGCAAAGAGATTCCACCCATGGTAGTACAGATGTTCGCCGTGGGTGAGGAGAGCGGGGCACTGGACGAGATGGCCATCGAGGTGGCCGACTTCTACGACAACGAGGTGGCCCACGAGGTGACCCGCTTGACAACGGTTTTGGAACCAGTGCTGATCATCGGCGTGGGGTTGATTGTAAGCATGCTCATCCTGGCATGCCTGCTGCCGATGTTCGACATGATGTCGGTCTACCGATCTGGAGGGTGATCCACGGCGGGCCGTTCCAGTAGAGTCTGGATCACCCGCCTCTCAAGGAGGAACCGGAAATGTTCAAGAAAGTCAATCGCAGAGAAGAGAAGGGATTCACGCTCATAGAGCTCCTGATAGTCATGGCTCTGCTGGGCGTGCTGGTTGCGGTTCTGCTGCCCAAGTACCAGGACCTGACTCCCGAAGCCAAGATAGCCGCAACACAGCAGAACCTGGAGTCGATGCGGAGCGCGGTACTGCTTTACGCAGCCAAATACCCGTCTCCCGGACCACCCCCGTTTCTGGACAGCCTGGTTACCAGAAACTTTTTACGCAAGATCCCCACGTTGAAGATCAGCGGGAGTACTACCGTACAGTCCGTGGCATCCATGCCGGCCAACCCGTCAGCGGCAACAGGCGACTGGTACTACTGTTCCAGTACAGGTGAAGTACGGGTCGGTATAAATGCCGTCGGTGGTGCAGTTCCAATAAACAACTTCTTGACTAATTATACCGGACCCGCCGATCCCTGGATCGACTGGTAAATTCGAACGGGTCCTTTTGAGGCGGGCCACCCTTTAGTTCAAACGGAAGAAAAGGCCTTCGCACCCGCCGGGTGCGAAGGCCTTTTCGCTTCTAGAACTCGATGCGGGGAGTATTGATATAGTTGGCCTGGACGTGGCCGGCCGGGTAATCCTGCTGGCTGGCACGGCCCGGGTAGATGGCGTTGAGGAAGAAATTAAGCTTGTACTCATGGACCGTGAAGTCCACCCGCAGGCCCGCATAGTACCACTCCACAATGTTGTTGCCGATGAGGAAGATATCGCTCGGCTCGCCATATCTGATATATAGTTCTCCTCTGGCGTCCCAGGGGGAGTAG
>JAGLTZ010000117.1 GCA_023135015.1 Candidatus Latescibacterota bacterium | reverse complement strand
CATGGTGGACGTGGCCAAGTACTTCCTCGGCTTCACCATGGATGAATCGTGCGGTAAGTGCACACCGTGCAGGAACGGGACGAGGCTGATGTGGGATATCCTCGACCGGATCACGCGCGGCGAAGGGCAGCTCGAGGATCTCGACACTCTCAAGGAACTGGGCGAAGGCATTAAAGCCCTTTCACTCTGTGGTCTGGGGCAGACGGCCCCCAATCCCGTTCTCTCCACGCTCAACTACTTCTTGGACGAGTACAAGACGCATATCGAGGAGAAACGGTGCCCGGCGCTTGTCTGCAAGGACCTCATTGAATACTGGATCGACCCCGAGAAGTGTGTCGGGTGCCTCCTCTGCCTTAAGGCCTGCCCGGTCAATGCGATCGAGGGCGCGTCTAAGGAGGTCCACATCATCGACCAGTCCTTGTGTGAATACTGCGGAGTCTGCTACGACTCCTGCCCGAAGAAGATAGATGCGATCGTGAAGCGGGACAGGACACGGGTTCCCGCCGAGACGGTCGCGGTATAAGCAGGGAGGAGAGGATGGTCCGATTCAAGATCAACGGCAGGGATGCCGAGTTCGAGGAAGGGACGACGCTGTTGGAGGCGGCCAGAACCCTCGAGATCGATATCCCTACCCTCTGCTTTGACGAAGCGGTCTCGCCGTACGGCGCTTGCCGTCTCTGCATCGTCGAGGTGACCGCAGGCACCAGGAGACACCTAACCGCTTCCTGTACATACCCTGTCCAGGAGGGGATCGAGGTCGTAACAGAGACCGACGAAATCCGTGATGCGCGCCGACTTGTGCTCGAGCTGCTCATCGCCAAGTCACCAGAGGCAGACCACCTGAAGAAGGTCGCCGCGTCGCTGGGCATCGAGACGACGGGCAAGTACTCCTTTCATGAAGAAGAGCAGAACGACTGCATCATGTGCGGCCTCTGCTCCCGGATCTGTGCAGAGGTCGTGGGAGCAGCGGCTATAGACTTTTCCCTGCGGGGTGTCAACTCGCGGGTGGTCCCGTTCTTCAGCAGGCGGTCCGAAGCGTGTATCGGATGTGCGACCTGTGTCACGGTCTGCCCCACGAACTACCTCAAGGTGGAAGATCTCCATGCGAGGGAAGTCGCTCACGTCTGGGACCGCCGGGACGACGAGCGTAGATGTCTCATCTGCAGCGGCTGGAAAACGGTACCACACTTCCACGATGACCCGGCTGCGCTTCTTGGTATTACGGAGCCGAATGGATCGGCATCACAGCCCGCAGGAGGATCGGAATGAGCGACGAGCCGCGGATCGGCGTCCTCCTCTGCTCCTGCACACCCCAGATGAGGGAGAGGCTCGATTTCGACGAGATTGCCGGGTTTACCTCTTCTATCGAGTCGGTTGTCCACGTTGAGAAACATCCGGTATGGTGCCTCGCACCCGGCCTTACACGCCTAAAGGAGATAATCCAGGAGCAGGAGATCGACCGCATCGTCGTGGCTGGATGCTCCTACAGGACCCACAAGCAGATCTTCGCTAAAGCACTCAAAGAG
Organism: Candidatus Latescibacterota bacterium; assembly: GCA_023135015.1. Taxonomy (GTDB): domain Bacteria; phylum Blakebacterota; class Blakebacteria; order Blakebacterales; family Blakebacteraceae; genus JAGLTZ01. The sequence goes on along the minus strand of JAGLTZ010000117.1, from coordinate 2,305 downwards.
GCCGATATCAACCCCTACCTCCTCGAAATCGTCAATCTGAGAGACCAGTGCGCCGCCGTCCATCCAGAGGGTGCGACCACCCGTGCCAAAGACCAGATCGGGATGGCGGTCGCGCGCACGGCGGTCCTGGAACCCCTCGAAGAGATCACCGTTCCGGCCGAGCAGAAAGCGCTCGTAATCGGAGGCGGTCTCTCCGGGCTTATCGCTGCCGGCACACTGGCGGAGGCCGACTGCGAGGTCATTGTAGTGGAGCGTGAGGACGCCCTGGGCGGCTACTTCAGCCGCAACAGGCAGTGGAGGCTCCGTAAAAACGGCCAGGAGGCGTTGCCCGAAATCATTGCCGGAGTGGAATCGAATCCATCCATTGAAAAACTCGTCTCGTCCAGGGTGACGAGGGTGGACGGGAGACCTGGCGAATTCGACATCACGATCGAGACACCTCAGGGCGAAATGCACGCCCGCGTCGGCGTGATTTTGGTAGCTACAGGCTCGGCTACTGCACCCGCAGAGGGGGCATACAACCACGACGGCAAGGCGGTCAAGACGCAGGAGGAGTTCGAGCGGATCCTCTACAGCGACGAATCGACCGAGAAGCCACTCTCGATCGTCATGATCCAGTGCGTTGGATCGCGCAACGATGAGCGGCCTTACTGTTCAAGGGTCTGCTGTCTGGATGCGTTTCGCAACGCGACCGCCGCAAAGCAGAAGTGGCCGGAATCAGAAGTGGCGATCCTCTTCAGGGACCTCGAAATGGGATGCCTGACCGAGCGGGACGTAAAACACGCCCGGGAGGCCGGCGTTGCATTCCACCGGTTCGATCCGGCGACCCCTCCCCTGGTCGAGGATGGAAAAGTGAAGCTTGTCGACACGATGACCGGCAAGGAAGTCTCCATCCCCTACGACCTCATGGTCCTGTCGCTGGGAGAGATCTCCCACGAAGGAACCAGGGAGACAGCAGAGATCCTCAAGATCTCCACGGATGTCTTCGGGTTCGTCCCCGAACCCACGATACGGCTGAGGCCGCATGAATCGACAGGTCGTGGAATCTACGTGACCGGGGCCGCACACTGGCCCATCACGCCCGAGGAGTCGATGTACCAGGCCTTCGAGATGGCCTCGCGTGCTGCGACAGATCTCAAGAAAGGCGGATTCAGCACCAGGCCCATTGTGGCGTTTGTCGATGAGTCGAAGTGCATCGGGTGCCGTCTATGTGAGTCGATGTGCGCCTGGGGCGCGATCCGGGTTTCAGAGCCGGAAGAGGGGAACAAAGCCCATGTCCAGGAAATCCTGTGCAAGGGATGCGGTACCTGCGTGGCCTCCTGCCCGGCCCTGGCTATCCAGGCAGCATACTACTCCGACGAGCAGATACTGCCGTCGATCAAAGCTGCGGTGACATCATGACGAAGATAGTCAGTTTTGTCTGTGAATGGGGAGGGTACACTGCCGCGGATCTGGCCGGTTTCCGCGGTATATCGTACCCATCGAGTCTGAGAACGATCCGCGTCGAGTGCACGGGAAGAGTTGACCCGGTGTGGATGATAGATGCGATCATCGCGGGTGCCGACGGGGTGATAATCATAGGATGCCCGGAAGGTGATTCGAGGCACGAGATAGGCAACTTCAGGGTCCACGAAAGGGTCCGCTGGGTCCAGAAGGGGCTGGAAATGATCGGGGAGGAACCCCAGCAGGTCAGAACCCTGTTCCTCTCGAGTGAAGACGCAGAGGTCTTCGCCGGAAAGATCGGTGAATTAGAGAAAGACCTCGAATCTTACGGTCCACCGGCGCGGGACGAGGCCGCACTAGAGAACCTGCGGACCCTGCGGGAAGTCTTCGCGGAGGAGAAGATCCGGTGGCTCATCGGCCGTGGTCCAGACATGGTGGCCGATGGCAACTCCTTCGGCGAGCCGGTCACCGCCGAGGAGTATGACGAAGATGTCGAGAGTATTCTGAAATCCGAGCACAGGCGCATAAGCATCCTGAGAAGGTTGAGGGACGAGGCAGGAAGTGTCACAGATGTGGCCTCGCAGCTCGGATTCTCAACACGGGAGGTGATGTTGGAGATTTCCGATCTGATCGGACTGGGCCGGGTGGCGATTAAGGGACATGAGGATCCGCCTGTGTTCAAGGAGGTGTTGATGTGAGCGATGTGAAGAAGGTCGGTTCCGTCCTCGTCATCGGCGGTGGTATCGGCGGCATGCAGGCAGCCCTCGATCTGGCCGAGTCCTCCTTCAAGGTCTACCTGCTCGAACGCGGCCCGTCGATCGGCGGGGTCATGGCCATGCTCGACAAGACCTTCCCCACCAAC
>JAGLTZ010000116.1 GCA_023135015.1 Candidatus Latescibacterota bacterium | reverse complement strand
TGAGTACCGCGACAGGATCGGCTCCGTTTCAGCGGCCACGACTGTGCCCCGGATCGAAGAGTTCATCCGGATGGGCGGGACGGTGATTGCGGAAGGAAGTTCAACAAACCTCGGATATCATCTGGGTCTGCCCATAAAGAACCATCTCGTAGAGGAGGTCGAGGGCGGCGTGGAACAGCCGCTCCGCTCTCAGAAGTATTTCGTGCCCGGCTCAGTGCTGGAAGTGAAGCTCGAACATGTCAGCCCGGTCACCCATGGACTCGGAGAGAGGGTGGATGTTCTCTTCAGCCGCAGTCCCGTACTGCGTCTGCCGGCCGACGCTGACAGGCAGGGAGTCCGCCGAATAGGCTGGTTCGACACGCCAGAACCGCTGCGCAGCGGGTGGGCGTGGGGACAGCACTACCTGGAGAACGGTTCGGTCCTGCTGGAGGCTGCCATTGGCGAGGGGAAGGTATTCCTTTTCACTCCCAGAGTGACGTTCCGGGCCCAGTCCCACGGGACCTTCCCGCTGGTTTTTAACGCCATCTACTACGGGACGGCCGAACCATCCGCCGATGGAAACCGTATTGTTAACAGATAGGCCAGGGCTTCAGTGGCCGGCCTGTCGATTCGTACATCTTTTACCTTTAGCCATCGCAGCTGTGGAAGGAGGAGGAACCATGCGTTCCTGCAGTCTCACCCTGGTCACCGTTCTGACGTTGTCATTCGCCTCGGCGGCCAACAGCCAGACCGAACAGACAAAACTGCTGCGTTTCCCCGATGTACATGGCGATACCGTGGTATTCACATATGCCGGTGATCTGTGGACGGCCCCCACTGCCGGTGGAACCGCGATACGGCTTACTGCACATCCCGGCCAGGAGCTGTTCGCCAGGTTCTCACCCGACGGGGAGTGGATCGCCTTCACTGGTCAGTACGACGGCGATGAGCAGGTCTACGTCATGCCGGCCGGGGGAGGGATACCCAGGCAGCTCACCTTCTACCCGGCCCGCGGACCCCTGGCTCCCCGATGGGGTTACGACAACCAGGTCTACGGCTGGACGCCCGACGGCAGCGCCGTTCTCTTCCGATCGCTGCGCGACGGCTGGGACCTTTCCGATTCAAAGCTCTACACCGTCCCCCCCACAGGCGGACTGCCCACAGCGCTCCCGATGCCTGTCTCTGGGGCAGGCACTCTCTCCCCGGACGGCAGGAAGGTTGTCTATTCACCCCTGTTCAGGGATTTCCGCGCCTGGAAACGGTATGAAGGCGGCTGGGCACAGGAGCTCTATATCTTCGACCTCGATTCCCACGATACCGTCAATATCAGCAATCACCCGCGCGCCGACAGGGATCCGATGTGGATAGGAGACACGATCTACTTCACCTCCGATCGCGACGGAACCCTTAATATCTACGCCTATGACACCTCGAACGGCTCACTCAGCCAGATCACCCGCAGCGATATATGGGACGTACGCTGGCCCAGCGACGACGGCGCCGGAATGATCGTCTACGAACTGGGTGGCTCGTTGCAGCTGCTCGACATAAACACGGGAAGATCGCAAGACATTTCGATCCACGTTCCAGATGACGGTCTAGCCATGCGTGCCTCCAACATACCTGTCTCGGGCAATATCGAGAATTACGCCATCGGGCCGGAGGGCAAGCGCGCGATTTTCATTGCACGCGGTGATGTCTTCACAGTACCGGCCGAGCACGGCCCTACCCGCAACCTTACCCGCTCTTCGGATGCTCATGACAAAGCAGCCCGCTGGTCTCCCGATGGCAAATACATCGCCTTCCTCTCCGATATGAGCGGCGATGACGAGCTCTACATCATCAACCAGGACGGATCGGGAGAACCGCAGAAACTCACCAGCATGAGTACTGGAATGCTCTACGCCCCCGAGTGGTCGCCGGACAGCCGGATGATCGCCTTCAGCGACAAGGAGGGCGGCCTCTATTTGGTAACAGTCGAGAACAAACGAGTCGTCAAAGTCACGAAGAACCCTGCCGGCCGGATCGGAGACTACACCTGGTCGCCGCGGAGCGGCCACATGGCGTTCAGCCTCAGTGATCCCACCGGCTTCAGCTCGATCTATATCTGGAGTGTCGCCGACCATGAGCTCCGTCGCGTGACCGGCGAGTACTTCAACGAGTTCAGTCCGGCATGGGGTTCCGATGGTAACCACCTCTATTACCTGGCTGACAGAGAACTGGCGCCCCAGCTCGGTTCGTTCGAATGGAACTACGTAGTCGACCGGGAAAGCTACATCTACGTGCTTGCGCTCCGGAAAGATGTCCCCCACCCCTTCGGGCCCGAGAGCGACGAAGTAACCATCAAGGATGAAGAGGAAGAGAAGGAGGATGAGGAGAAAGAGCAGGAGGATGAGGAGGCCCCGATCAAAATCGATTTCGATGGTCTGGCAGAGCGAGTTGCACGCGTACCGGTCGGCGCCGACAACTACGGTGGGCTGGGTACAACCGAGGGGCATCTCTGGTATGTAAGGGGAACGCCCTCCTACTACGGAAGGGGAGCGGGCTCGGCTCCCGCCATCATGGTGTACTCTCTGAAGGAGAAGAAAGAATCAACATTCGCCGAAGGTGTCGGCGGGGGAACGATATCGCCCGACGGCTCGAAGGTCCTGCTCCGCCACGGTGGCGCTTTTAAAATCGCTGATGCCTCTCCAGGTGGGTTTAGCAGTGCCAAGACTGTCTCAACTAGAGGGCTTCGCGTCGACCGGGTCCCCGCCCAGGAATGGGAGCAGATCTTCGATGAAGTATGGCGCAGGTTCCGTGACTTCTTCTACGTCGAGAACATGCACGGGCTGGACTGGGAAGCGGTACGTGAGCAGTATCGCCCGCTGCTGGAACACGTGGCGCACCGCTCCGACCTCAATTATGTGATAGGCGAGATGATCGCGGAACTGAGCGTCAGCCACGCCTACATCGTGGGCGGCGACTACGAGGTCCCGCCCCGCCCGCCAATCGCCCTCTCCGGAGCACGCTTCACCCTGGACGAGCGGTCGGGGCTTTACCGCATCTCGAAGATATTCAAGGGGGACAATGCCGAAGACCGCTACCGCTCCCCTCTGACCGAGATCGGGATGAACGTAGAGGTCAGCAGCTACCTGCTCGCCATCAACGGAGAGTCGATCACGGGTGAACAGAACCCTTACGAGATGCTCGGTTATAAAACAGGGAGTCCGGTGACCTTCACGATCAACAGCCGTCCTTCGATGGAAGGGTCCCGGGATGTCACATTCAACCCCCTCACCAGCGAGCTATCGCTCAAGTACATGGAATGGGTCGAGAAGAACCGTGAACGGGTGAACAGGATGACCGAAGGGCGGGTAGGCTACCTTCACATCCCCGATATGGGTGTGGATGGGATACGTGAGTTCATCAAGTGGTACTATGGCCAGATTCGTAAGGAGGGACTCGTAATCGACGTACGTGGCAATGGTGGGGGAAATGTCTCGGCTATGCTGATCAACCGACTCGCCCGCGACCTTATCAGCACCGGGTACTCACGCACTTCAGAGTTCACCGGCACATATCCCGATCAGGTCTTCATCGGACACATGGTGTGCCTTCTGAACGAGACATCGGCTTCTGATGGCGACATCTTCCCTTATTCATTCAGGGAAGCGGGCCTCGGTCCATTGATCGGAAAGCGTTCGTGGGGAGGTGTGGTGGGCTACACCGGTTCGGGACCGCTGATCGACGGCGGCTCGTGCAACGTGCCCCAGTTCGGTTTCGCCGATGCCGAGGGCAACTGGGCCGTAGAAGGGTACGGTGTCGAGCCAGATATCGAGGTGGAGAACGACCCGAAGTCAATACTGGAAGGCCGCGACCTGCAGCTTGAGCGGGGCATCGACGAGGTAATGAGGATGATCAGGGAGAACCCGAGGTCGCTTCCGGGACGGCCCGCGGATCCGGTTAAGAAGAAGAGGTAAATCCCCACTCCTCTTCGCTCTGAGGATCCAGCAGGACAGCTTCCCACAACTTCATTTCGGGCATCTGCATCCAGAGGGCATCAAGCGTCTCTTCCACGCCCTCTAACTGGATATCTTGGGGCCAGGCCCTGCGCATTCGGGCAAATGCATCCACTCCGTACTGCCGCCATATCGCTCTGCCCATGGCCAGCAGACGCGCATCCAGCTCCAGAACCTCGTACTGTTCACCCGAAGGCTGAGCGACAGCCGCCGTCGAGAGACTGACAGCCGTACGGTTGAAATACCGCCTCAGGAACCATCCCCACGCATCCATCGCCCGTGCCGCCTCCGGCGCCAGCTCCTTCCCCCGGGGTGACTCGAGCAGCATCCACGCCGCTGTCGCACCCACCAACCTCCGCTGCCACCACAACCGGGCTCCTATTCTCAGACCATCCGTGAGATCCTCACCCAGCTGAACCCATACCCACGTCCCGGCATATTTGCCGGCTCCGTCGGCTGAATCCAGCCCCCGGGCCAGAAGCGGGCCCCTGAGGGCGATCGGGGCGAGCAGGAATAGTTCCTCGGCCGCCTCTCCAAAACCCGAAATACTATCGACGGCGATCATAGAAA
>JAGLTZ010000115.1 GCA_023135015.1 Candidatus Latescibacterota bacterium | reverse complement strand
TACTACTCGGTTCGGGATCCATGGAAGGCCACACGACTCGGCGCGAGCGGTAAAAAGATCTGGGTGGCGTTCAAGTCGGTGGTATATGGCTATCTGTCCTATCTGCTGCTGGCATATGCATCACATATGATTGCAGGAACCTCTCCCGCCACGACCTGGCAGGTCTTCCACTTCTTCCCTCAAATACCTTCTATCGACCGTGGTCTGATTCCGGTCCTCCTCTGGGATTTCGGTATCATTGCGGCGGTGCTGATCATCATGATCGGCGCCACAGGCGTCGCGAAGATCACCTATCGCCAGTTGAAAGGAGACGATTTCTATGGGGGAAGCGATGCATGGAAATTTGCCCTCGTACATGGCCGGTCCACTGTCAGCACCCCGTTGATCTTCGCCGTTCTTTTCGGACTGATTTGCCTGTCCCTCTGGGTTCTGGGTTGGGTATCCAGGATCCCGGACGTCGGGCCTGTTCTGCTGGGTATCTCTGCGATCCCTGCCTTTCTGGCGGCACTTGTGGGTGTCTACATACTGATAGCGTTGCTCCTCTCGCTGCTTTATACACCGGCGATAATCGGGACGACCGGTGACGATGGTCTGGAGGGCGTAATACAGGTATTCAGCCTGCTCTGGTCACTTCCATGGCGGACCGCTGGATACACAGCTGTTGCTGCTTTTACCTCGGCTGTGGGAACGTATCTGCTGGCGGTCATCAGCCTGGGGGCCTTTGCTATGGCAGGTAGCATAATCGCTGCGATATACGGCCCCACCTTTGCCAATATAGCTGCCGGTGTTGGGGCCTACCTGCCGCCCGAATGTACTGTTCTGTCCGCTCTCCCTTCCTGGCTCTGGCCAGGTCCGTTTGTAGCATTATTCCCCACACAGGGTTTCGGCCTGGCGTTCGCTGAAAACCCATCCGGTGTCGAAGCCGTTGCGGCGTTCCTCGGAGGGATATCCGTACTCATGGTAATGGGGCTGGTTATGGCTTACGGGATAAACTGCCTCTCCAGCGGCATGACCGCATCCTACCTGGTGCTTCGCAGGATAAAAGACGGAGAGATTTTGCTGGAGTGGACCGATGAGGTTGATGAGCTGGAGGAGCAGGTTACGGACGAGGAAGAGCAGGCTACAGCCGAGCAGGAGCGGGTCAAGGCCGATGAGGAGCAGGCCACAGCCGAGGAAGGGCCGGCTGCTGCGCCCGAAGAGTCGGAGGAATAGTAGGGGAGCCCGGGTGGTTTGACACCTTTTGTTTTGGCGACACGTAACGCTCACAAGACGGGCGAGATCAGGCGGATCCTGGAGGATGTGCCTGTGGAAATCCTATCCCTGGCCGAGCTGGATGTTGATATAGATGTTGTCGAGGATGGAGATACTTATACAGCCAACGCCCTGAAGAAGGCGTGGGCGGCTGCCCGGGCCACGGGCATGGCGGCAATTTCGGACGATTCCGGCATTGAGGTCGATGCGCTGGATGGGGCTCCGGGGATCCGCAGCTCCCGGTTCGCGGGTGAAGATGCCACAGATGAGGAAAACAATCTTCTCTTGATTTCCATGCTGGAGGGCGTTCCGGAAAGTGAAAGAAGAGCCCGTTTCGTTTGCGCTGCCGTTCTCGTACTGCCTCAGGCGCCGGAGGGGCAGAATGAAATTGTCTGCTTTGGGCAGTGGTACGGTCGGATTGGGTACAGGCCTAGGGGCGACTACGGGTTCGGGTATGATCCGCTATTTATCGTACCGGAGGAAGAAGCTACAGCGGCCGAGCTGGGAGAGCCCTACAAGCGGAGCCATTCGCACCGGTCGAAAGCCTTTCGGGCGCTCGCCGTGCATCTGGAAGCTTTTGACTGATGGCGTAATTTATCATATTAGTCCTTCGTCTATCACTGATGTCGGGGCGTGGCGCAGTCCGGAAGCGCACCTGCTTTGGGAGCAGGG
>JAGLTZ010000114.1 GCA_023135015.1 Candidatus Latescibacterota bacterium | reverse complement strand
GCCTGCCGGATGCCAGCGCAAGCCGCAGCCGGAGCGTTTCTCCGACAGGCTCCTAGGGAAGGAACTGAAATAAGGATGGAAATGAGTTTATTGGAGCGGGTCATCAAGTTCCTGGCCGACCTGGTCTGGGGACCACATACGCTCCTTCTGCTTTTTGGGGTTGGCTTCTACCTCACCATCCGTCTCCGCTTCCTCCAACTCCGCGGTTTCGGTCTTTCCTTTCGCCTCCTAATGGGTAAAAAAGGCTACGGTGACAGTGAGGAGGACAGCAACGGCGAGATTTCTCCATTTCAGGCGCTGACCACTTCACTGGCCGCCACTATAGGAAACGGAAATATCGCAGGCGTTTGTACAGCCATAGCAATGGGCGGGCCCGGATCCATCTTCTGGATGTGGCTCTGCGCATTTTTCGGGATGGCCACTAAAATAGTAGAGGCCGTTCTGGGACAGAAATTCAAACAAATCGCTCCAGACGGCACCATAGCGGGCGGCCCGATGTACTACATCACCCACGGTCTCGGGCTGCCATGGCTGGCCGGCATATTCGCATTCTTCATGGGCGGCAAAGCCCTGATCTCCACTACAATTATCCAGTCGAATTCCATCGCCATCGCTCTTAGGACCCAGCTCGGTCTGGACCTGTGGATATCCGGCCTGGGTCTGGCCGTGCTGGTCTGGCTAGTAATCGTCGGGGGCATCAGATCCATAGCACGGATCACCGTCTTTCTGAGTCCCTTCATGGTCTTTCTCTACATCATCGGCGCCTTCTTCTGCCTGGCCCGCTTCGCCCCGCAGATTCCTCATGCTTTCTCTCTCATCTTCGTTGGAGCATTCAAGCCTTCGGCCGTGACCGGCGGGATTGCCGGCGTCACAGTGGCTCACGCCATACGTTACGGATTTGCCAGGGGCGCATATTCGAACGAGGCAGGGACCGGAACGGCGGCGGTCTTCCACGCCGCAGCACGCACCGGCGAACCAGTACGTCAGGGACTGATTGCATCACTCGATGTTTTCGTCGATACGATCATCGTATGTTCTCTTACTGCGCTGGCAGTCCTCGTTACGGGTGTCTGGACTGAAGGCACCAGCACGGAAATGACCGTCAATGCCTTCAATGCCGCAATACCCAATATCGGAGGACTGATCGTGGCTGGATCTTCTCTTCTCTTCGGATATTCCAGCCTGATTGCCAATCCATATTACGGGATGATCTCATATTCTTTTCTATTCGGATCTTGGATCAAGAAGCCGTTCCCCTGGTTATTCTGTGCTCTGATATTTCTCGGGTCAGTCATAAAGGTTGAGGTCGCCTGGTCTATAGGCGATATCTTCAACGGGATTATGGTCTTCACTAACATGATCGGGGTCCTGGGGCTGGCCGGATTAGCTGTGCTCTCCATTAAAACCTACCTTGAAAAGATTGACTTCACCTCCGGATCGACCCATAAACCTCCTGACCAGGGAATCATAAGCTGAATACAGCCGTAGGACCCGATTACCGGAGCATACCTTGCGCGCCGCAGGCCTCCTCACTACAATGCCCCCTGTGCCGAATCCATTCCGGACCGGCAGGTGCCGTTGAGCTATATCCGGTGTGGCAGAAGGAAGCCGGGTGAAAGCGAGTATAAACAGGGGAGCGCCTGAAATCTCGGAGGAACATATGGACATTCAGATCAGGGAAGTTGAGAACCGGAAAGATCTCAGGACGTTCATATATCTTCCCGAAAAGATTCATGCGGGCCACGAAACATGGGTTCCCCCTATCTACATGGATGAATGGACCTATTTCAATCCGAAAAAGAACAAAGCCTTTTCCTACTGTGACACAACCCTGCTGCTCGCTTTCAGAAACGGCCGGGCCGTCGGCCGTATCATGGGCATCATCAACTCACGCTATAACGAGCACAGGAACGAGAAGTCGGCGCGATTCGGCTATCTTGAAATCTGGGAAGACCACGATGTTTTAACAGCGCTTCTGGACAGTATCGAAGATTGGGCCAGAGAGAAGGGAATGACTATGGTTGTCGGTCCTTACGGATTCTCCGACCAGGACCCGGAAGGCTTCCTTATCGAAGGCTTCAACCTCCGTGCCACTATCGCCACCTATCATAACTTCAATTGGATGCCGACAATGCTGGAGGTAGCCGGATACACAAAGGACATCGACTATTTCGTCTACAAAATTGACATCCTCGAGGAACTCCCCGAGCTTCACAGGAAAATTCACGCGAGAATAATGAAACGGGGTAATTTCGAAGTTGTTAAATTCCAGAAGAAGAAAGAGATGAAGCCGTGGATAAAACCGATCCTCAGGCTCATGAACGAATGTTACATGGACAGCAATATCTACGGCTACGCCCCGTTGGATGAAAAAGAGATGGAGGATCTGGCCAAGAGATACTGGCCCATACTCAATCATAGGTTTATCAAAGTAGTACGCAAAGAGGGTGAGATGGTGGCTTTTGTCATTGCCATACCGGATATGACTGAAGGCATACAGCGTGCCAGGGGACATCTCTTCCCATTTGGACTTCTTAAGATAATGAAAGCGGCCAAGAAGACCAAACAACTCGACCTTCTTCTCGGAGCGATAAAGGAGCCATACCGTGGGATGGGTCTCGACGTACTTATGGGCTTTTCAATGATTCTCTCCGCTCATGAGGCAGGCATGGAATTCATAGACACCCACCACGAGATGGAAACCAATATGAAGGTCAGGGCCGAAATGGAGAGAGTAGGCGGAGAGGTTTACAAGAAGTACCGTGTATTCAAGAAAGAGCTGTAGCTCATCGAGGAACATTCAGCAACAGAGATCTATCGGGAGTTGAGACGATCCTTACAGTCATAGAGCGGAGAAGAGCGTGAGCGGAACAGGATTGAGCGGCTGGAACCTGACTGCACGGATCTACGCTTGGACATCCGGACCTCTTTCACACCCACTCGACAGCGATCTGATAGCATATCTCGGCGATTCGATCAAGGGAGCGGTGGTCGCCGACTGCGGCTGCGGTCCCGGTCTGGCGACACGAAAGATGGTTTACGAGGGCGCTGAAAAAGTCTACGCAATAGATGTCAGCCGGGAGATGCTCGGACAGATCGGGCAGGACCCCCGCATAGCCACCCTGCAGAGCACCATGGAATCCCGACCACTCGACATACTGAGAGAGAATGAGGTTGAGGACGGTTTCGATCTGGTTCTGTTCAAGCGCAGCCTCTATATGCACCGTGCTGAGGCCCTTGAGGTTCTGAAGAACGCCTACAGCTACCTCCGGCTCGGGGGTTGCATAGTCGTGGTACACCCGGAGAAGAAGCTCGGCCCTTACTTTTTCGGCTCACCGCGGCGGCTTCGCAGCTACACAATCCCCCACATCATCAACCGGACCTCCAACCGCCTCGGAGTACTCCTGGGAATAGAGAAGTATGAACTCTACACCAGGGAAGAGCTCCTCACCCTGGCAGGTGAAGTGGCGGGACCCCAACAGGTTGAAGTGATCCCGTCCGGTCAGCAGGCTTTCAACATGGTGGCTATCCGGCATTCCGCCGACCTGAGCTGAGGGTGGCAGCAGTGCAACGCCCCGAGTCGCAACCCGAATTCTTTCAGACAGATGCACCAAAGCGCCTCGGCCTTGT
>JAGLTZ010000113.1 GCA_023135015.1 Candidatus Latescibacterota bacterium | reverse complement strand
GCTTCCCGCAGGTGGTTGATTATCTGTTCAGGAGTAAAGCGTTTTCTGGCCACAATGAACCCCCTTTACGCGGATCGCAGTCTAACTCACGATCCGGATTAGTTCTAGGGGGTCAGGTCAGTTGTAAGTTAATCCTGAGGTTCGACTCTATTCGGGTATCGAGAAATGGGTCCCATCGAGCGAGATATATATTACCCTCAGAATCGTTCGATATACCCCCTATGTCGTGATGAGTATCGGACTCCTTGTCTGATTTCTTACATATAAAAGCATCGTGATTTCATTCTGCTGATCTTTTAAATCGTCTTTCACTGGATTCAGTTAGTGGTAAGGCGCTACAATCTCTCAAGTATTTAGATGGCTCCTCAGATATAGGTTAATAGATGTCACCAGACACACCGGCATACCAGCCTGACTCCACTCGTCGCCTTGTCGGTGTGATGTTTACCGACATTGTGGGCTATGCTACAAAGGCCTCAACAGATGAGGTGGTATCCTTTCATCTGGTCCAAGAGCATAACAAACTCCTTTCAGATATCATTTCCTCTTACAAGGGTGAAATAGTAAAGACCATCGGTGATGCAGTAATGGGTCGGTTCCAGAGTGTGGTACGGGCAGTTGAGTGCGCCCTGGATATTCAGAAAGCTCTCCAAGAGTTCAATGCCGGCAAGAAAGAGTCCGAGCATCTACATCTGCGTATTGGTGTTCATGCAGGGGATGTGTTAGAGACGTCAGATAGTGATTTATTCGGACATGATGTGAACATTGCTGCACGTCTTGAGCCTCTTGCTGAACCTGGTTCAGTTATCATTACAGATACGGTCCATTCACTGATCCGAGGGAAAACAAACCTCACTTTCAACCTACTCGGAGACTTTGAACTTAAAAATATCCCCACTCCAATCCGACTATATATCGTCACTCATACTGACGAATCGACAGTGCTGGAACCGATCGCCGAGGACTCTACTACTCCCAAGAAGCGGGTTGTTGGTCATTACCAGATCCTAGAAAAGATCGGCGAGGGAGGAATGGGAGAGGTCTGGCTGGCCGATGACACAACCCTTGACCGCAAGGTTGCTCTCAAGTTCCTATCAGAGGAATTACAGCGTGATCCAACTTCAAAAAAGAGGTTCTTGAGAGAAGCTAAATCAGCGGCAGCCCTGGATCATCCATATATCTGCAACATCTTCCAGGTAGGTGAGGAAGATGGTATCTCCTTTATCGCCATGGAGTATGTCCAGGGGCAAACGTTAAAAGATAAGCTATCAGAAGGTCCCCTTCCTCTGAAAGAAGCCATCAAGACAGCTGCTGAGATTGCTGAAGCTCTAGAGAAGGCTCATCAGGAAGGGATACTTCATCGTGATCTGAAGCCAGCGAACATCATGCTTACATCCGAAGGACACGTAAAGGTGATGGATTTTGGACTGGCTAAGCAAATAATGACACCAGAGAAAGAGAATGGTGAGGATCTTACAGCAAGCCTGACACAGGAGGGAATGACTCCAGGTACACTGGCCTACATGTCACCTGAACAGATACGAGGAGAACCACTTGATGCTCGTTCTGACTTATTCCCCCTTGGGATCATGCTCTATGAGATGCTCAGTGGTGTGCACCCATTCAGGAAGGATGTACAAGTAGCGACAGCAGCAGCGATCCTAAGTGAAGAACCATTACCAATCACCGAATACATTCCAAAGGCTCCTGATCTCTTACAACGTATTATTGAGACACTTTTAGAGAAGGAATTGGAATATCGATATCATCCAACAAGCGAACTAAAGGCTGATTTGACGGATTTACTGGAGGGCTCTATCGCGAGAAAAGGATTAGCCATCTGGTTGCCTGCAACAATTGTCTCAGTAAGTTTAATGCTTATTGTTGGTGGATATTTATTAATAAGTGGGAATAAAGAAATCGCTTCAACCTTCACTGCAAGTCCCTTCCTCGTCACTACTTCTTCGTGGTTAATGCACGCTAGTTGGAGCCCATCAGGTCACTTGATCGCCTATGAACAGGATGAGGATATTTGGGTATGCGATTCAACTGGCAAAAGTAATACAAACCTTACAAAAGATTTTAGTTGGCCTGCAAGATATCCGGCCTTTTCTCCTGATGGCCAGCGTATTGCGTTTCTTTCTGATAGAGATGGTACAGGAATATTCACGATGACAGTTCTTGGGGGGGATGTTCAAAAAGTTGTGGGTATCGTAACTTGGGAGGCAAATGTATTTCGATTAACTTGGGAGAATGATAACCGATTGTACTACTCAGCCGGTGGAGGGGCCGGAGCCGATCAAGATATTTATTCTATATCGCCAAATGGCGATAACCTGATTTGCTTAACCGAAAACTTCCCCAGAATTCAATGCCAACAGAATTTATCTCCTTCTAGTAGGCTATTGATATTTAAGAGCGGGTGGGATGACATCTGTGTACTAAACCTTCGGTCTGGAAAGCTAGATACACTATCATGTAAAGGTTGGTGGCCACTTTGGAATCCAAGTGGAAGAGAGATCCTTTTCACATCACTTCAGGAAGCTAATCGAGACTTATGGAGCGTACGGGTAAATCCGAGAACGGGAGCGCAAATTGGTGAACCATATCGACGCTCGACTGCATTAGATATTGAGAAATTTTATATAAGCCCTGATGGACAAAATATTCTAGTAAGTAGCCGCTATTTCCATGGAAACATATGGCGCCTAACGCTCGATCCGTTAACTGGAACATCACTTCAAGGGGTGAAACAACTTACTACAAATGCCACTTATGATCTAATTCCCCGTTGGATTCCTGGTGCTAATGCATTCGTATATAACACTAGTTCCAACCGTAGAGTGCCGAGTGATATCTCAATAATGAAACTTGGGGATCAGATCATATCCAATATCACACAATCTTCTGATGTAAGTGAAGGTAGACCCATAGTATCACCCGATGGTCAGTGGATAGCATTTCTGGACGATATTGGTGATGATACTCATCCGGATATTCCAATATTGATCAGACCCGATGGCAGTGACAGGCATGAATTACATCCTAGATTTTGGGAGGAGTATGGTAGCCTAATTCCGAATGAGCATCTTTCTTTGGAGGACTGGTCGCCAAATGGTAAGGATTTGGCTGTTTCGGCCGGGCTCGGGCGTGGTATTGGAGTTGTTCAAATGAATCCGAATAATGGGATAGCAGAAGGATTGGAATGGTTGCTCGATAATGGCTCAATGCCACGTTGGTCACCGGATGGCAGGTATCTTGCGTATCAAGGTACCTCGAGATCGCATCGTACCCCGGATATTTATGTAGTTGATAACAACGCAAATGATAAGCGGAGAATACTATCAGGCTATCTGTTGGGTTGGTCCTCAAATCCATCATACCTGTATTACAATCGTATAGACGAGGGAGAACAAATAGAGCTTGGGGTATGGCGAATCCAAATGAATGCTTCTGGGATTCCAATTGGGGAACCGCAATTTGTACCTCAAATACCAACAGAATCCATATGGCTTGACATTGAGGAACATGACATTGTGTACTGCATCCCCAACGTGGGGTGGGATTTCTGGATGCTTGGGTTCCCCGAGAAGTAAGGCTCCATTTTTCAAGCTGTCCCCCCGAATAATCCCGTCTGCATTGAACCACAACGACTTACACGTATTCTGCCTCTTCTGTTTCAAGTCATTGTCACCGTCATAAGTGGCATTTAAGAGATGATTTCAAGCATTGCTATACTAGCGTTCAGCATCAAACAGTTTCTCGGATACGCCAGAACGTTCCTTTGAGCGGTTAGACTTACAGGCACCTATTTTGAATGGTTGATTTGTTGTAGGTTAATTCAAGAGCTTCAGTCTATTCGGACATCGAGAAATGGGTCCCATCGAGCAAGATATATATACCCCTCAGAATCGTTCGATATATCTGTCCCCCCGGAAAATTCCGTCCTCTTTGAATCGTAACAAGTTACACGTACTTTATTCCTTCTGTTTCAAGCTCCTATTTACCTTCATGAGTAGCATATAAGAGATGATTTCAGGCATTGTTATACTAGCGTTCTGCATTAAACAGCATCTCGGATATGCCATAACCGATATGCAAGCCATTATCCGTAGGATCTGCAAAGAGAATCCATTGTAGGGAGCAGAACGAATCCGCGAAACACTGGTGCTCTTGGGCTAGTGCCAGAACTGCCCCCTATCCTGGGTATCGTTTCCATCCAAGATCCTCTGTCCCCCCTGAGAGACCACCAGTCCCCACCATGCGGCTGTGTCCTACCATCCGAGGCGGTTTGCCAGCAGCCCCCTCGACAGACTCTTCCAGGATCACTGGGAGACGTTTCTCTCCGTCTATGAGGAACAGTACCAACATCAGCATGGGGCTTTGCGTTCGGTTGTAGAGCGGGTCGTGCTCCGCTTTCTCGATTGCGGTAATCCCATAAACGGCTTCACAATGAACCATAAAGGAACTCCTCTCGAGGAAGGGAATATGAAGGATTCAGCCAAGGTACTGGCGTTGGTGGTTGTCGTCGCGCTGACTGGCTGCGGCAGGGGGCAGGACTCATCTTCTGTGTCGGAGGCCGCGGAGCAATGGGTTGAGCCGAACCGGCTCGAAGTACAGCACATCCTGATCTCTTTCGAAGGTTTGATCCCCAAGGAAGGATTGACGCGGACGAAAGAGCAGGCCGAGGCGCTGGCCAACGAGCTGCTCGAACGGGTCCTAGAAGGCGAGGACTTCGATAGCATGGTTCGGGAGTATACCGACGACGAGTATCCCGGTATCTACCGTATGGCCAATCTGAACGTGCAGCCGGACACGGCAAACCAGGAATATGCGCGGGCTCGGATGGTAAAAGCCTTTGGCGATGTCAGTTTCAGCCTGAAGGTGGGTGAGATCAGTATGACCAAATTCGATCCTGAGACCAGCAAATACGGCTGGCATATAATCAAGCGACTGAAGTAACCGATTCTCATGGGTTACCTCTGTGATTTCGCACCAGACCTTAATCATTAAGAACCTTAGTCGCTCATCCCCGGAGGTCATCATTCGCGTTGACGGGTTTTCGAAGACCGGATATCCGGACATGATAGTACACCGCCACAGAGTTGTTATGGTGATCTGCTTTATACTTGTTTGCTGCACCGCCTGCCAGAGGTTCAGAGTCACAGACCTGGAGACCCTGAGGCTTGAGCACCACGAAGCCCTGAGAGCTGGTGAGCATGAGTTACAGCGGTCGTACGCGGCGATACTCCAGGCATACATCGAATCTTGGGATGATGGTGATACCGGGGAGGCCTTGATTGAACTGATCCGTGTGAAAGGGGCTCTCTGTGACCATCTCGGGGCACAGGAGGCTTATGAGACCTTTGCAGGGACTTACCCGGCTGATTCTCTGCTTCCTGCCGTGCGGCTCGAACTCGCCCGGATCATGCTTGCCGCCGCGGAAGCTGATCTTGCCGAAGAGGCGGTGTATGCGACACTGGATAGTGCCTACGGCTACGCACATGAAACGAGACTGGCGCAGAACCTGGCGAGTCTCCTGGCACTTCGTGGCGATCTTGAAGGGGCGCGTGGGTGTTATGAGCGGATAAAGGGAATGAACCTGTACACCGAATTCCCGGCCAGATTCAGGTCGCTCCAGATATTCCTGGATTATCTCGATGAGGTTGGCAAGGAGTTCCCGCACTTCAGCGGCGAAGCTTTCGGCGGTAACTCACTCGATACAAGGGCGTATAAAGGGCGACCTCTCTTTATCCACTTCTGGCGCAGACGGGGCAGTCTTAACCACGATATGGAGTTCCTTCAGAATATGCGGCTCGATTACCCCGACCTGGCGGTTGTCAGCGTCAACGTTGGTGACCCGCCGGAGGCGGTCCGGCAGGCGGTGCTGAAACACGCGCCAGCCTGGCCGATGTACCACGATGGAGATGGTTCACTCTCGGAGTCGCTCGGTATCACCTTCATGGGACTGTATGTCCATGAGCCGAAGGGCATTCTCATCGATCAGCAGGGCAGGACCGTACTTATGCCCGGGCGTGAGGGTGCAATAGCTATGGGTCTTCGTGCGCTATGCAGAGGTCCGGAGGTCTCCATGTCGGGCAGGTCGATTTCCGTTAGGGTGCGGCCCGGGGAGAGTGCGGCTGAACTGAAGGAAGTTTACACAAGAGCGATGCTCCTGGTTAGGCAGGAAGAGGGTGAGGATTATCTCAAACGGCTGATGGGTTACTTGCGAAAGAGCCCCGGGGCAGCGGATGCCGCCAGCACATGTATCGAGATAATGAAGATGGCGACACAGGTGGACGATCTGGAGGCCGCTCGACAGGCACATGAAACCTTCATGGAAACTCATCCGGAGCATCAGGAGTCTAAGGCGGTAGATTTTGCTTATGCCCATGCGATGCTCACTTCGGGCGATGCAGAGACCAGCAAACATCTGGTCTACGAGGCGATAGGAGATCGCCGGGAGAGGGAGGACCTCTATCTCCTGCTCGATCTTGCCGCTGCTCTATCGGTGCTCAACGACATCGAGGGGGCGCGGGCGGCTTATGAGAAGGTGATTGAGGTCACCGGCATCGCCGGGGGTGCCGGGGAGAGGCCCTGGCGGGAATACATCAGGTCGTTGGACCGTATCGGAAAAGAACTCGAACACTTCAGATGTGAGGGCCTCGATGGGGGGTCTGTCGATACCCGGGACTATGGGGGAAAGCTGCTGCTGATCGATTTCTGGGGATCGTGGTGCCACGCCTGCATCAGAGAGATGCCGCATGTTTACGAGTCATACAATCAGTACCGCGATAAAGGGTTCGAGGTCCTCGGCGTTGTTGTACGCGATACCAGGAAGAAGGCCCGGGCTTTCCTGCGCCGCATGGGCTATATGTGGGGGCAGGCCTTCGATGAGGGGTCAGAGATAGCCAATGAGCATGTCGTGGTCGGCTATCCAACGACGATACTAATCGACCGGGAAGGAAAGGTCCGCTGCACCCGCACTTTCGGGGGCGGCCTGGAGATCGCACTGAAGCTGCTTATCGACCGCTGACGGTCACGGCCGCGGGTTACCCGAAATACGCCTCCATGCGATCGAAGGCGTCATCGATCATCTCCGGTGTAACGCAGAAAGACAGGCGCAGGTGTCCCTGACCGGTCGGACCGAAGGCTATCCCGGGGGTGGTTGAGACACCTGCCTCTTGCAGGAGCCGTATGCAGAAGGCGGTTGAATCGCTCCGCCCCTCACCGACCAGGATGCGGGGGAACATGAGGTACGATCCGCCCGGCTTCTGGTAGTCGAAGATCCCCGTCAGCCGGTCGAGACGCGCGCACATCAGATCTCGGGCGGCCCGGTAGTGCTCCCTGAATTCGGCCACACACGCCTGCGAACCACGCAGCGCCCCCAGGGCGGCGTACTGCGAGACCACCGGCGCGCAGATGGCTAAGGGGATATGGGCCTTGGTTATCTGGGGGATCAGCTCGGCCGCGGCATGCAGGTAGCCGATCCGCCAGCCGGTCATCGCGTAGGTCTTGGTGAAGGTGAAGCAGCTGATGACGCGTCCCCGGAGTTCGGGGAGTGAACCGATGCTGAAATGGGTCGCACCGTCATAGGTGAAGTATTCATAGGCCTCGTCGGTGATGATCATCAGATCATGCTCCAGCGCGATCGCGGCCAGTTCCCGGAACTCTGATTCAGAGAAGACCGTCCCGGTCGGATTGGAGGGGCTGCAGTAAACGATGGCCCGGGTGCGGGGCGTGACCGCCGCCCGGACGGCCTCGAGGTCGAGTCGGAATCCCTCTTCCTCGACCAGCGGAGCGAAGACGGGCCGACCCGAGGCGATCACGACCTGACGGATATGGGTTGAGTAGGTCGGTGAGGGCAGGATGACTTCATCACCCGGATCGATGGCCGCCATGACCGCCGCCGCCAGCCCCTCAATGGCCCCGACCGTTACCAGGATCTCGGAGGGCTCGGCCGTGATGTCGTTGTCCCGGGCGAGCTTCGTGCAGATCTCTTCACGCAGCGCGGGCAGGCCCGAGGTCGGGGAGTACCCGGCTGTCACACCGTCCCTGATCGCGGCGATCGCCGCATCATTGATGTGGGCGGGTGTGCCGGAGGTCGGTTTCGCCCACGAGAGGAAGGCTACGTCCTTCATCTGCCCGGAGAGCCGGGTCATTTCATGGATGGCCGACTTCTCGATCGTCCGGACCCGCTCTGAAACTCTGGGCTGTGCTTCCATGATTCTCCCCCTGCTGCAGACGTCGTCGCAGGCGCTGCCGTTGTTGTCTCTGCCGCCGCCGCGGCGGGGTCTGGAGATCGGAGTGGGCACCGGCCGGTGGTTGGAAACATCCTGGGTCGTCATTTATATGGTGGGCGACGAGGGACTTGAACCCCCGACCTCGGCGATGTGAGCGCCGCGCTCTAACCAGCTGAGCTAGTCGCCCGGGATTACCTCCACAAAGATCGCAAAGTAGGTATGCCCGATGTAGTGTCAACGGCATTCAATAATGATTGATCTATTCGAATACCACACTCGGGCTTCATCTGATTGATCATCATCATGCCCATCCCGATCCCTATCCCGTCCCAGAAGAGGTCCTTCCCTGAAGCGTGTCCCCGACCGCTCAGGGAATCGTATATTTCCTTACCCACGCTCAGAACCACCCCCGTCGCCGCACCGACCATACGGGCCCGGTCGTGGTCCATATCCCAAACGTTGGCTGCTACTGTGTAGCTGACACTTGTCGCCAGGAAGCCGCCGATAAAGTGGAGGAGCTTGTCGGGGCCGAACCAATCGTCCTGGGCCAGGGCCCGGGTGGGTAGGGAGGCGAGCAGCAGGATGCCTGTTATCGAGGCGATCAGGAGGGAGTGAGTATGATTCCAGTGGGGAAGAGTGACTTTGATAATCTGGCTGAATGGGCTGGAAACCGGGCGGATCCGTTCAGACCTGCTGGCCTGGCGGGCGGGCTCAGACCTGTTCGCCGGGGGTATACAGCTTCTCATACTCATCGAAAACAAATTTGTCGGTCATGCCTGCAACGAAATCGCAGACGGTCCTGTAGAAGGCGGGGTTAACAAGGTAGCGGGCCTTCTCTTCATCGGTCCTGTCCAGCGGCAGGTCGCGCATGAACCGGATCTTCTGCCGCTTGGCGAATCCCAGGAGGACGTAATCGGGGAGCTGCAGGGGCCGGTTTAGGTAAGCCTTGAAGAGCTTGCGCATCAGAAAAACCGCTTTCCCGTCCATCCGACTGACATTGTAGCAGTTGATGATGTTGTTATATACGAAACGGTGCAGCTGCTGGTACTCGCCCTTCAATCCAGAGTCGAGCCGTACCAGTCCGTGCGGGATTGAATCGAGCGCGCCGCGGAAATCCTCTGGAGTCTTGATACCGTTAGTCTCGCTCCACTCCCCTATCCTCTTGAGACTGCCGACTATCGTGTTGGTGACCAGCAGATGAATCAACCCACGGATCAGCATATTCTGCCGCATGAACTTCTGCTGGTCGTGGTAGCCGGGAATATTCTTTATCACCAGACGGCTGATCGAGAGCTCTTCCACCCTCTCCAGCTTCACCTGGCCCTCACGGAGACCGTCTTCGAGGTCGTGGGTTTGCTGGGCGATCTCGTCGGCGGCTGCGACCGTCTGACTCTCCAGATGACTCCCTCTCCCCGGGTTGATCCCCTCCATGTTCACGTCACAGAACACCTCGGAGGGATCGCAGCCGGTGTGCTTCAAAATACCCTCGCGCACCTGGTCGGTGAGATTGAGACCCGGCTTGTCGTAACGCGCCTCCAGCTGGTCGATGACGCGCAGGCTCTGGTAGTTGTGCTTGAAACCTCCCAGTTTGAATCGGACCTCCGCCCGGACCATTCCGTCCAGGTCATCCTCACCGCTCATTATCTGGCGGAGCACCTTCTCGCCGGAATGTCCGAACGGGGTGTGTCCCAGGTCGTGGCCCATAGCTATCGCCTCGACCAGGTCCTCGTTCAGCCCCAGCGCCCGGCCTATTG
The DNA here is from genome assembly GCA_023135015.1 of Candidatus Latescibacterota bacterium. Classification (GTDB taxonomy): domain Bacteria; phylum Blakebacterota; class Blakebacteria; order Blakebacterales; family Blakebacteraceae; genus JAGLTZ01. Next base: position 2,757 of record JAGLTZ010000113.1, on the reverse strand, counting down.
TCCTGGAGAGCTGTGAGACCTCAATGGTGTGTGTGAGGCGGGTGCGGTAGTGGTCGCCGCCGGTCGATATATAGACCTGGGTTTTGTGCTTCAGGCGGCGGAAGGCGCGGCTGTGGATGATCCTGTCACGGTCGCGCTGGAATGGGAGCCTGTAGTCCTCACTCCGTCCCTCCTGCTGCAGGGGCCGCCTCCGACTCGCCCAGGCGTTCTTGAAGGCATATCCCTCGCTGAGGGCATCGTACTGCTCTATAAGCTTGCCCGCATCGCGATAGGAGGAGGCTACTTCAGAAGCGGGGTGCGGGCCGCTCTGCTTCATTTCGATGCGCTCTTCTACGGATTCAGAAGATCCGGAGCGCTTGCGGGGTGGCGTCACTCCTTTTTAGCCTCTTCTGCTTTCTCTTTCTTCCCGGTGGCCTTCTCCTGCTCCGCCTCGATCGCCTCATCGATGCGCTCTTTTAGTTCCTTCTCCTTGGAGCGCATAGCCTCGCGGAAGCTCTCCTTCGCCTCCTGGAGCCGGTCCTTCAGAGCGGATAGAGCGACTCCCGCCTTCACACCCGATCCTTCACCTTCTTCCAGCGGCACATTCTCGATGTCGTCCTGGATCGTTTTGAGTCGGGAAGTGAGGTCGGCGAACCTGCTCTTGAGCTCCTCGGAGATGTTCTCGGCCTCGCTTGCCGCCTTCTTGCCCAGCTCCTGCGACTTGACCTTCAGTTCGGCCGCCTTTTCCAGAGCCTGCTGGCGCCACTCTTCAGATGACTGCCAGGCCTCCTCGGCCTTCTCGATCAGTTCCTGCGCCTTCACCTTCAGCTCTTCGGCTTTCTCCTTCAGATCCTCGCCCTTCTCCTTCCAGCGCTCTCTGGTCTCGCTGCCCGGACGGGGGGCAAACGCCAGTCCGAGAATCGTTCCCAGCATGCCCCCGAACAGAAAGGCGCTGAATCTTCCTCTGCGTTGCTTACTCATCTTCTTCCTCCTGGTGTGCCCGGATAGCAGCCCGGACATGACTGATCAATAATCCTGGTCTCTACTCCCTCTGAGTAAATTTCTCAGGAACCGTCCGATCCCGGTCAGCAGCGAGAACATACGGATCGTAGCCTTCTCCAGGTCCTCTTCGAGTACTTCTGCCAGCGCGCCCATGCGGGCGGCTCGCTCCCTCACCCCCGCTACACTCTCGGTGAAACCCTCTACTTCGTCCAGCGCATCTTCTGCCACCTGAACCGCATGTGAGGCCATCTCCTGGATCTCCTCGGCGAGCGGCTGGAATTCCTGCTGGAAATCCTTCACGATCCGGGTAACCGACCGCACCAGTATGTAGAGCTTCCACGCTATCAGCAGAGGTACCAACGTCAGCAGGAGCATGCATACGGCGATCACTACAAGGCTGATCTGGATTGTCAGCATCGAACCGGTCCCTCAACCATTCCTGCGTATCATTCTGAAATTCCTATCCCTGCTAATCAATTCCCCTTCGGAATCAACCGCCATACGGCGGATTCGTTCCCTGCTGCCGCGACGGTGCAGAGTACTCCCAATACAATATTAGCAGAGTACTCACGCCGATGCCCGCTGAACAAGAAAGAAGGGTCTGCTAACAATACAACCCAATCTTCAATCACGGCTGGCGGATCGCCGCCCGCAGGTGTAGCATAGCGGCATGGAACGCCTCTACTTCGCACCTCTGGAATCCCCATTCGGACGCCTCTGGGCCATGAGCACCCCCGACGGCCTGGCTCGCCTGATCCTGCTATCCTCATCGCGCCGAGTCATTGATCCCGGCCCCTCGCTGCTTGCCAGATGGCGCGACAGGCACACACCCGATCATCACCTGATGGAGAGTCCATCCCGCTTCAGAGACATCAGGCGGTGGCTGAAGCAGTATTTCGAGGGCGGCATTCCAGATGTGGATATCCCATTGGACCTGCGGGGCACTCCGTTCCAGCAGCAGGTGTGGGCGATCGTCCGGGATATTCCTTACGGAAACACTATCACGTACGGCAACATCTCTATGAAGCTGCGACAGAATTCATCCTCGGCCCGTGCAGTAGGCTCCGCAGTAGGTTCGAATCCGGTACCGCTGATAGTGCCCTGCCACCGTGTCATCGGTGAGAATGGCAAACTTGTCGGGTTCGGCGGAGGATTGAAAATGAAGCAGGATCTGCTGCGCCAGGAGGGGATACTACTGCTTTAGATAAACACTCCCTGGATTGCTATCGCCTACTCCCGCTCTTCCTTCCTGATAAACATGTTCAGCAGCCAGGAGATTATTGTTATCAGCAGCGCCGCCCATATATAGGAGGTCCCCCGTACTTCGAACCCCGGCACGAGCACCGTTGCAAGCCAGAGGGTGATCGCGTTGACCACCAGGAGGAAGAGTCCCAGCGTCATCACAGTGATCGGCAGCGTGAGAATGATTAATACCGGTCTCACTATCGAGTTGAGCAGCCCCAGAACGAGGGCCCCCATCACTAACGCGAAGGTCGATTCGAATACCACCCCCGGCAGCAGATAGCTGGCCAGGACAATGGCTAGCCCGGTGACAAGCCAGCGAATCAAGAAACGAGGCATTTGCTTTCCTTCCTATAGCTGCAGAACCCGGGCAACCGATCTCGGAAAATTAAGGGGTATTTCGAAGCGGCGCCGCAATCGTCTCGCTCTGTCCCGAGACGCATACCGCTCCCTCCCAAAACGGTAAAGGTCTCCGCGGCTGACCGGAACGGCCGCAAGAAGTGTATCTTCATTAAGGCTGAAAGGCACCCTCAC
>JAGLTZ010000112.1 GCA_023135015.1 Candidatus Latescibacterota bacterium | reverse complement strand
AAAGGTTTCTTCTTTGCGATAAAGCCTCCCTCACGACCATTTGGGAGTGTTGGAGGCTCGACAATACAAAAGGGAATCGCGCGATGGAAGTCGAGCGGCGCGTCTATTTCGTGAGTGAAGTGGCAGAGATACTCGGTGTATCACGCCAGACCGTCTTGAAGTACATTAAGAGCGGGGTTGTACCCGGGCTGCGGGTCGGCGGCCGTTACCTTATCATGAAGGACGAATTCGAGGATTTCCTCCGTTCAGGTGGCGAACGGCAAGAGGTACCTGAAATAGCCAGCCCCGAGACAATTCCAGAGATTCTGCCCCGGTAGCTCAGTTGGATAGAGCGCATGCCTCCGGAGCATGAGGTCGTGAGTTCGAATCTCGCCCGGGGTACCACTTGAATCATTCAAAATGACTCCTTTCTCTCAATCAGTCTTCATCCTGTTCCTGTTGATCTACGGGCCTGCATGGTTGAGTACGACCAGTCATCCGGCAGTAGATCGATGTACACCCCAGGTCTCCCGTCTATGGGAGCGACCTGTGGCAGACCGCACCGAGTGCCTGCAGCTCCTTTCCGAGTTGGCGCTGGTGCGTACGGGTGACCGAGACATTGACGGCTATGATGCCGTCACCGGTATCCCCAGGTGGACGGTCAGCAGGGATGGTGCAGTGGCGGTACAGGTTCTGGGTATTCCGGATACTCCAAACGTAGTTGTGCTGCGTCTTTTTGACCGACCTCCCCCCGCCTCCGGACTGATTGAAGGATCTTCATACAGTCTTCACATGCTGGATACCGGTAGAGGAACCCTTTTCTGGGATTCGGGGATCGTTTCGGGCCGGTATGAGTCGGCCCGGGCATTCCCCGAGAACAACATGCTGATTCTCGTTGTGCGCAGTGACGAAGGCGACGGCTCAATTCTCGCTATCTCCCTCTCAACGGGGGAGAGGGTGTGGGGAATCGAGCTGGGTGGCATTGAAGGGCTGGATCCGGGGCGTTCGCCAGCGAGTGGCCGGTACTACGATGTGATCGGCGACTGCCTCTTCCGAGTAGACCGGCGGGAGAGGACGATATCTGTATCGGCACACGATATCGGAAACGGAGACCTTAAATGGGTCGGCTATCTAGAAGGTGAACAGGAGGATGTCGTGCTTTCGACTGGTGACGATCTCCTCTATGCGACAGGTAACAGCTTCTTCGGTATCGATCCTGCAACAGGCGCCATGCGCTGGTTGTTAAAGGATGCATGGCGTCCTGTCACTGAGCGCAGTCCGTGGCTGCTTGTCCGGCGCTCGGATGGAAGCAGGATCCAGCTGGTCCACCGCAATTCCGGTGAGGAGCGCTGGCGCTCGCCGCCGCGTATTCCGTCAGAGGAACCGCTTGCAATAGGGTGGACGAAGGCGGGTGTGCTGGTCGGCGAGAGCAGGGGGCGGACCACTCTGTGGGGCATGGTGGACGGCAAGAGAATCACCAGGGAAACGAACCGTTACAGGGCAACTTCCCGGAACGACTTCGAGTATGCCTTTCCTCTTTCAAAAGGAATGCTCTTCCTGCAGATAGGGTCGAGGGGGAGTGAGCTTCTCCGCGTGGGCGAACGGGGAGGTACGCTGTGGGCAGCCCGGCTGGAATCTCCACCCCGGACGATCCTATCCGGAGGCGGAGGTTACGCGGGGTATGATCTACATATATTCACAGGAGAGGATGTGGACGGAGATCCCGAATCTGTCTGGCTCGTTACTTCGCTGGAGGGGGTGGCCGGTCTTCAGAGGGTCGACCTGGGTTCAGGAACAGTCGGCGGGGTAGTGCCGATCCATCAGGAGACTCCGATATTGGCCGGCGATGGCAGAGGGCGTCGGCTCTTCTTTATCGACCCGGCCGGACAGCTTGTAGCTGTCGGGTACTGATCCTAACAACCCGTTGGCGGGGGCGGATTGCGGAACCTATATTCCCGCGGCTTAAATAGTTCCCATCCGGAAACTAAATAAGGATTCAACCGGTCAGGGATTGCCACAATCAGTGGAGGCAGAATGCGGCTGACCAAAGGGTTCATACCTACGCTCAAGGAAGATCCGTCCGGTGCAGAAGTGATCAGCCACCGCATCATGTTAAAGGGGGGGATGGTGCGCCTGCTGGCTGCGGGAGTTTACTCCTATCTCCCCTTCCTGTGGAGGTGCCTGCTCAAGGCGCAGCAGATCATCAGGGAGGAGATGGATGCCATCGGTGGGCAGGAGTTTCTTTTCCCGGCTCTCAACCCGCTTGATCTGTGGGATGAGACGGGCAGGAACGCCGATTTCGGCGATGACGTTTTCCGCCTGAAGGACCGCAAAGGGCGGGGCATGCTCCTGGCCCCCACGCACGAGGAGGTGGTGGGAGACATAGCGCGCAACGAGATCAGGTCGTACCGCGACATGCCGCAGATCTGGTACCAGATACAGACCAAGTTCAGGGATGAGCCCCGGCCGCGTTCGGGTCTGCTGCGATCCCGCCAGTTTATTATGAAGGATTCGTACACCCTCGACTCTTCATGGGAGGGTCTCGACAGGGGTTATGACCTCCATGCCGTGGCCTACCGCCGGATCTTTGCACGCTGCGGTCTTAAGTTCTTCGAAGCGGGAGCTTCATCCGGGCTGATGGGGGGGACCGGCTCGCAGGAGTTCCTGGTCGAAAGCCAGGCTGGCGAGGACCGGGCGGTGGTCTGCGACAACTGCAGTTATGTGATGAACCTCGAAGTCGCCCGGACGAGCTGGAAGGTCGCCCCTGGAACGGAATCGGAGCTGGAGGAAGTTCACACCCCCGATCAGCGGACAATTGAGGACGTCTCTTCGTTCCTGAACATTGAGCCGCAGAGGCTGGTGAAGAGTCTTCTCTTCATGACTTCAGAAGATGAGCCGGTAATGTTCCTGGTGCCGGGCAGTCATGATCTCAATGAAGGCCTGGCGATGAAGGTGGTAGGCGGAGCTGTTCGGCCTGCCGAACCGGAAGAGGTTCTGGGCATTATGGGGGCACAGACGGGTTACGTAGGGCCCGTGGGAGCCCCTGACGACCTGCGGGTCATCGCCGATAAATCGCTCGAGGGCCTGCTGGATGGTGCTACGGGGGCTAACAGGGACGACTATCACGTGGTTCATATGAACCTGGAACGGGATGTGAAGGTGTCGGAATACGTCGACCTGCGTATCGTCAAAGAGGGGGAGGAATGTATCGAGTGCGGTTCTCCGGTCCGCATCATCACAGCTATAGAGATGGGGCATATCTTCAAACTCGGCACAAAGTATTCCGAGTCTCTGGGCGCAACTTTCCAGGATGAGCAGGGGGAAGAGAAGCCGATAGTAATGGGTTCATACGGGATCGGTTTGGAGAGGATAGCCGCTGCGGCTATGGAGCAGGGAGCCGATGAGGACGGTATCTGCTGGCCGGCATCTATCGCGCCCTATCACATCCACCTGCTGCCGGTAAACACCTCGGACGAGCGTCTCGTCGAAACGGCGGATGAGCTTTACAAAGAGCTCCAGGCCGAAGGCCTCGAAGTCCTCTATGACGATCGGAATGTACAGGCGGGGACCAAGTTCAAGGATGCCGATATGCTCGGTCTGCCTCTGCGTATCAATGTCGGCGTAAGGGGATACGAGAAGGGGGTTGCCGAGGCTGTCCACAGGTCCACCCGGGAAACTGTAGAGGTCCCGTTCGATGAGGTCGTACAGTACGCACGCAACGCTATCGACGAGGAAATCGCCGGCTACGAGAAATGTGCGGACGAGATAGCCCAGGGCTGAGAAAACATGCACCCCAACCTCAGGCGCGGCAGATCTTTAGTTCAAGCCGCACTTGTCTACCTTTCAGTGCTTGCCTCGACGGCTGCCATCACAGCGCCAGTCGATGCTCAGGTGGAGCCGGAACCGGTGGCGATGGTGAGGCTGACCGCGCCAAGCCGCGCCGATCTGCAGAAGCTTGCAAAACTGGGCATCGATTTCTATGCGGGCGTTCTGGCCCGGGACGCCACCCTCTTTGTCAGCCAGAGGGAGCTTGAGGCCCTGCGTGCCGTTGGGTTGGTTCCAGAGGTGGTCCATGTGGATGCGGCCGCCTATTTCGCCAGCCGTCTGGATGCCTCGCTGGGGCCCGGAAGCATGGGCGGCTACTACACACTGGCCGAGGCCGAGGCGAAGATGGATGAACTGGCGGCTTCCTATCCGGAAGTCGTCAGTCCCAGGTTCAGCGTCGGGACCTCGATCGAGGGCCGGTCACTCTGGGCCTTCCGCATCTCCGATTCCCCTGCTGCCACCGACCCCGGCAGGCCGGCGGTGTTCTACAACGGCCTGATCCATGCCCGCGAGCCGATCAGCATGATGCTGCTGCTTGAGTTCGCGGAGAATCTGGCGAGGAAGTACTCAGAGGGCGATCCCGGCGTCCGCTACCTGCTATCCTCTCGCGAGCTGTGGTTTATACCGATCATCAATCCCGACGGTTACTACTACAATGAAGTGACGGATCCACAGGGTGGGGGAATGTGGCGCAAGAATATGAGGGATAACGACGACAACGGGATATTCGTACGCAGCCAGGACGGTGTGGACCTGAACCGGAACTTCGGTTTCCGCTGGGGAGAGGATGACGAGGGTTCCAGCCCCAACCCCGGATCAAGTACCTACCGGGGTGCCGCACCCTTCAGCGAGCCGGAGACGCAGGCCGTGCGTGATGTAGTTGTGGGACGGCCCTTCCAGTTCGTGCTTAACTATCACTCCTACAGCAATGTCTACATCTACCCGTGGGGTTACACGCCGGCTCAGGTGGACAGGATCGAAGATTTCCAGGCTTGGGCCGCCCGGTTGTCGGAGTTCAACCACTTCCCGTACGGTACCGGCACCGATATGATCGGCTACCACACAAACGGGGATGCGGTCGACTGGCAGTACGGAGCCGAAGGGATTCTGGCGATGGTTCCCGAGGTAGGAACCTACTTCGATAATTTCTGGCCGCCCACGATCCGCATACCGGCGCTGGTACGCGAGCATATAGCGCCAAATTATTTAACAGCTTGGATGTCCGGCGGGGTCCTGCTCGTCGAGGGTGTCGAGGTTGCAGATTCCGAGGGTGACAGCGACGGATATGCCGAGCCTGGCGAGACCGTCGAGCTGAACCTGGATTGGACGAATGCCGGTGTTTTGCAACCGGTCACCAACGCCGTGGCCACCCTCGAACCCCTCGGCTACGGCATTACGCTGCTGGAAGGCACTGTAACCCTTGGGGATTTCGCAGTCGGGGAGAGCAGACCGGCTGCCGGCGGGTTCAGGCTGCGGATCGAATCGGTGCCGCTGGGGGGTCGCGCGGACTTCGCCCTGCGGGTGGACGCCGACAATGGATACGTGAGGATAGATACGATCGGAGTCGTCATCGGTCGGCCTTCGGTTGTATTTACAGAAAACTGGGAGACCGGTACCGACGGCTGGACAATTACGGGAGGATTCCAGCTATCCACGATCGGCTCTCCTCAGGGGACATTCCACATATCGGACGCTCCTTTCGGAATGGTCAGCCAGTTCGAGAACTGGTTTGATCTCAGCTCGCCGCTGGACCTGAGGGGTTTCGACGGGGCGGTTCTGCGGTTCCAAAGCCGTCCCCGGCTGGGGCCGCGAAACCTAGCGATGGTGACGGTCGCCCCGACTCCCTACCCCGATCCGTCCGGCGATGCGCCCGATCCACTGGTCTACTTCACCACCGGATGGCGCGACGAATGGGAAGAGGTTGAAATCGATCTCACACCGTATGCCGGAACTCAGGAGCTTTGGCTGGGATGGTATTCGGGGTACTTCTTCTCGGCAGGCGGCGGTTGGAGTATCGACGATATCAGGATCGAGGCCTGGACTTCCACTGCAACAGAGGAACCCGGACCACCACCGTCGGGGGGGATCCTGCTAGAAGCACCATATCCGAACCCCTCCAACCCGACCACGGGCGATCCCATACTGATCAATGTGGATCTTTCCCAGCTTCCTGGTCGATTGACCCATCTGTCGATCAATGTTTACGATGCGCGCGGTCGCCTGATCGATTCAATCTATGATGGTACTGTCGAAAACAAGGTATACCGGGGCTTCTTTAGCTGGAATGGCTACGACAGAGACCTCAGAAGGGTGCCAACGGGCATCTACCTGATAGAGCTCCGGGCGGGTGGCCAGCGAATGGTCAGGAAAGCGATCATCCTCAGGTAATACCTCATGTCCAATCCACTGATTTCGCTGCTTACAGCACTGCTGGTCGGGATTGTCCTGACCGTCCTCTTCCGTCCCAGGGTGGGATGGTTCTGGCAGTGGCGCGGATCCCGCGAGGTGAACGCACGAGTACGCCGCGAGGATGCTCTCAAGCATATGCACGAGAGTGAGTACCAGGCGCAGTCGGCCACGAACCAGACCCTGGCAGGCGTGCTCGGCATCAGCCTAGGCGAAGCAACCGAGTTGATCAGCGAATTGATCAATCACGGCTACGCTCAACCGAAGGGGGATGGCTACGTGCTGACCCCCGATGGACGGAGTTATGCCCTTCAGGTCATCCGGGCACACCGTCTCTGGGAACGCTACCTGGCAGACGAGACCGATGTCAGCGAAGCGGAGATCCATGCCAGGGCTGAGAAGGCAGAGCATCACATCACACCCGCCGATGCAGACGAACTGGAGGCCCGCCTGGGTCATCCCACCTACGACCCTCACGGTGATCCCATCCCAACCGCTGACGGTGAGATCGCCGAAAAGGATGGAATGGCGCTGACGCGATGGCCCCTCGACCTGCCCGGCCGGATAGTACACCTGGAGGACGAACCTCCGGAGGTTTTCGCCCAGCTGTTGGCCGAAGGGCTAAGGTTGGGCGAGGACGTACGTATCATGGACCGTAATC
>JAGLTZ010000111.1 GCA_023135015.1 Candidatus Latescibacterota bacterium | reverse complement strand
GGTGCCGCTCCTTGAAGATGAAGCGGAATTTCGCTTGGGCCATGTCGAGAATCTTCGCCCTGGTGGCTTCAACCTTCGCCTTCGCTTCCTCTGATTTGTCCTTCTGCTGGGCCATGGGCATATCGAACTTGCGGCGCCTGTAGTAGATGGTGCAGTCCTTGACACCCAGACTGTCCGGATCGATGCCCCTCTCTTCGCAGAAATGGGTGATGCCCTTGTGCTCCAGGTCATACATGGTGCACTCAACGCCGTTTCCTTTAAGGGCACGCTCGTACGTTTCCATCTGGACGGCCTTCATCACGTCGATCGAGGAGAGGCCTCCCCCAAAGATCGCCGTGTTCTCGGGCACCTCGTAGCGGGGGCCGTCGTAATTCTTCTCGTTCTTGTGGTTGTACCAGTAGATAAATGGATTCTGGTAAATCAGACCCTTTCCGATGTATTCGTTGATCCCCTCCACCTCCACAGGCCGGTCGTTCCACGCACCATTGCCCAGCAGGATGGCGCTGAACCCCCAGTCGTTGTACATCTCGTCGAACGAAATATCCGTACCCAGCTTCGTGTTGGGTACAAATGAAATGTTAGGTTGAACCAAGCGGGCGTCGATCTTCTCGTATTCCTTGCTGCGCTGGATATTGTGCCAGCGGGGCAGGCCGTCCTCTACCTTCCCGTAGGGCTTAGGGTTCTGCTCGAACACCACAACCTGGAACCCGGCCTCGGCAAGAATATTCGCGGCCGTGGATCCGGCGCATGCACCTCCGATAACGGCTACAACATGAGCTTCGGGCATCAGTTACTATCCTTGTCCTCTTTGTTTGTGATCAGTGATACAGCTGGATGGGACGGTGTCACCACCCGGCCGGCACAGGCAGATTGCCTAATTTAATAATACGGCGGCTCCCAGTCAGCCGCTTTCTAATATCTCGACCGTATCCGGCTCGTTCGGAACCGAACAGAGAAATTCAAAGGGCTCCTCACCCACCGACCGGTACGAATGCGGCACCCCCGCCGGGATGAAGACGGTGTTGCCGGCTCTTACCTCGAATTCCTCGTCTCCGATAGTGACCCTGGCGCGACCGCGCAGCACATACTGCTCGTGCTCTACGCTGTTGGTGTGCAACGGCATCCCGCCTCCCGGTTCCATGATGAAGCGCCGCAAAGCGAAGTTGGGGGCCTCCTCTCCGCTGATGAGAACCTGCACGCTGGTGCCGGATCCCGCCGGAACCTCGTTCACGGAAATATCGTCAACGTGTTTTACTGTCATCTCTCCTCACTCCCTGCTGAAGGCTCCAACGTATCCCCCCGCTCTATCCCGTGTTTCTCAAGCTTGCGGTAGAGGTTGGACCGCTGTATCCCCATGACCCTGGCGGCCGCACTCACATTCCAGTTGTTGTCCTGGAGCACTTTCAAAAGGTAGAGTTTCTCCGTCTCATCCCTGAAACTGCCCAGATCGGGTACATCGCGCAGAAGGTGGGCGAGGTCCTCCAACCCTCCCTGAGCGCCAGCCCCGCGATCTAGTAGTATTGCATCTACATCGGTGACCGTTATCGTTTCCCCCTCGCTCATGATGACGAGGCGCTCCATGGCATTTCGCAGCTCCCGTACGTTACCTGGCCAGGGATATTCCTGGAAACGGAGGCGCGCATCGCTGCTCAACACCCTGGGAGACCTCTTGTCCATCGCCGCATAGTAAGCAAGGAAATGATCGCAGAGCGGTCCGATATCTTCGGGACGCTCCCGCAGCGGAGGGATGGGCAGCGGCACCACCCGCAGCCTGTAATAGAGATCCTTGCGGAACTGCCCGGCCTCGATCTGTGCCTCCAGATCCATGTTGGTGGCGGCTATCACCCGCACATCTATCCTAATCGGTGTGCTCCCCCCCACCCGTTCGACGACACCCTCTTCGAGCGCCCTCAAAACCTTCGCCTGAGCCGAGAGGCTCATGTCACCTACTTCATCTAGAAAGAGCGTACCCCCAGAAGCCAGCTCGAACTTCCCGACCTTGTTGGATTGGGCTCCGGTGAAGGCCCCCTTTACGTGTCCAAAGAGCTCCGACTCGATGAGATCGCGGGGTATCGCCGCACAGTTGACCGGCACAAAAGGTCCTCCGGCCCGACCCGAAAAGCCGTGGAGACGACGCGCGATCAGCTCTTTCCCCGTACCGTTCTCACCGGTTATCAGTACCCTCGCGTCGGTTGCCGCCACCCGTTCCATCTGGCTCAGGACTTCCTGCATGACGGCACTCTGCGCCACGAGCATATAGTGCTCCTCCACCTCCCTGCGCAGCAGCCGGTTCTGTCTTTCCAGCTGTGCCTTCGACATCGCGTTGCGTACCGTCAGCAGGACCTTCTCCTGGTCGAGCGGCTTCTCCAGGAAGTCGAAAGCCCCCATGCGAGTAGCTTCCACAGCGGTAGCGATGTCGGCGTGTCCACTGATCATTACCACCACACGCCCGGTCTCGGCGGGTCTGAGACGCTCCAGGACCTCCAGCCCGTCCAGTCCCGGCATTTTCACATCGAGAAGGATCACATCCAGCTCCCCATCCTCGACCTTGTCCAGCCCTTCCTGTCCGGTCGAAGCCTTCATTATCCGGTACCCCTCGTACTCGAGGACCAGCTGGAGTGAATCCCTGACGCCCTTCTCGTCATCAACAATGAGTATGGATCCGCCGGCGGTTTCTTCAGGCATGATCAGGGAGCGTCCATGGGAATTCAGGAGGTGTCGGAGAGACGGTCCAGCTCGTCCCGGAACTGGTCGGTGGTCTTGAAGTCGCGATAGACACTTGCAAAGCGGACATAGGCAACCTGATCCAGCTTGCGCAGCTCCTCCATCACCAGCTCACCTACTTCGCGGGAGGGAACCTCGCGCTGTCCGAGGTTCTGCAGGCGGCCCTCCACCGTATGAACAAGTTCCTCGAGCTGTGCCGTGGAAACGGGCCGTTTCTTGCACGCCGTCACCAGACCTGTCTGCAGCTTCTGGCGGTCGTACGGTTCGCGCCTTCCGTCCCGCTTGATGATCACGAGGCTGAAAGCCTCCACGTATTCGTAGGTTGTGAAACGTTCGCCACAGTCGAGGCACTCCCTGCGCCGGCGGATGGCCGCTCCCGCCTGGCTTGCCCTCGAGTCAACGACTTTATCATTCGAAGCGCCGCAGTGAGGACAGCGCACCTTACGCCTCCCTCTCCGGATTGGAGACCATATGTATTTCGAACGGCCCGCCCATATCCAGC
>JAGLTZ010000110.1 GCA_023135015.1 Candidatus Latescibacterota bacterium | reverse complement strand
CGGCGGGGTGAGGACGGCGAACGGGGGATAGACGTCAACAGGAACTTCCCTGAAGGGTGGTTCAACGACGACAACGAGCAGGGTGGCAGGGGGTATTATGCGGCCTCCGCCCCCGAGTCGAGAGCCATTCTCGAGTTCTTCACCAACAATACCAACATCCTGCTGGTGCAGTCATTCCACACCTCCGGCGGCTTCACCTACCGCCCCTTCGCCCGCTGGCCCGACAGCAGGATCGACCCGAAGGACCTCGCAATTTTCGATCGGGTCATGGGGAAGAAGTACTGTCAGATCCTCGGGGTGGAATACCCGGATGAATGGAATGAGGAGACCGCCCCACCCAGTGGGGCCCGGATGATCCGGCAGGCCGCTCCGGACCAGGCACGCACCATGGTCCGTACCATGCCGCAGACGCGTACCCAGACGACCAGGCCCGGTGGCAGCGGTCGCACATACGATCTGCCGCGGCAGTGGCGGCACCCATACAATGACGAGAGAGACCGTCCTTACGGCTACGGCATCTTCATCGACTGGGCCTACGCGCAGTACGGCGCCTATTCGATGACTACCGAGCTCTGGAACCGCAATGTGGACTTCGTCGGAATGCCGGAGTTCACCGGTGAAGATGTCCAGGTCCAGAGGGACAGGTGGTTGCTGAAGCACCAGGATGAGAATTTCGGCGGCAGGTTTTTCATCTCCTGGAAAAGGCACCGGCACCCGGAGCTGGGTGAGGGGGAGATCGGTGGCTGGATTCCCAGGTATACCGGTGGAAACGCCTTTCCGGGGGATCCGCTGAGGCATGTGTGCGATCTCCACTGGCAGTTCGAGTTGTGGAAGGCAAAGCTCCTTCCCAAGGTGGTGATCACTGATGCCAGCGCCGAAGTGCTCTACGAAACGAGCAACGCCAGTAAGGCAAGTGTTGAGTACGAGGGTGATACCGCCACTATCAGGAGAGGCGGCAGAAAAGGCGCCTACAAGATCGTGCTGGTCACCGCAACGGTTGAGAACACAGGACAGCTCGCGACTCATATTGCGCGCGGCTCCAGGCTGGCAGGCAACCGCAACGACGTCGTGTGGCTTCTGGGTGATCGGGACAGGATAACATATCTACAGGGGTCTGTTTTTCAGAGTATCGGCGTACTGGAAGGGACCATGCAAGTGCCCGGTACCTCCGGCGGCGGTGCACCCGCAGCACCGGGAGGGCGGCAGCAGATGATGATGCGCAGCTTGCCGCCTGGCATACCCCCGGAGATGATGCAGCAGTTCATGCAGAGAATGGGTGGGGAAGAGCAGGCGGCCCCGACCGGCAACAGCCGTGAAGTCAAGTGGCTCGTGGCGATCGAGGGGAACATGCCGCTCAAAATAGTCGCCACCTCGCAGAAAGGTGGCACGGTGGTCAAGGAAATCACAGTCAGATAACCCGGGAGCGTACCATGAAAAAGAGAATAAACTGGAGAATAATGCCGGTTCTGATTCTCGCTGCCCTGCTGATGGCAGCCTGGACGAACCCGGTGTTTTCACAGGATAAGGAACAGCAGAGCCCCGGTGGATACCACGGCGAGCTCGATTTCCCGATCAGCTGGAAGCAGTACTACAGCTACGAGGAGTGGACGAAGATCATGCACGATCTTCAGAAACAGTACTCGAACCTGGCTGATATAGAGAGCATCGGCAAGAGCCGGATGGGTCGGGATCAGTACCTGCTGACCATTACCGCCAAATCGACCGGGTCGCATGAATCGAAGACGGCCATGTGGGTGGATGGAGCCGTGCACGGTAATGAGGTGAACGGCATCACATGTTCCCTCTACCTGGCATGGTACATGCTGACCCGCTACGACTACGATCCTTACGTCCACGACCTGGTTGATAACTGCACATTCTACATTCTGCCGGGTCTGAACGTGGACGCGAATGACTCGTACGTGATGTGGCCCAACACCCCTAACAACCCACGCGAGACGTACCGTCCTGAGGACAACGACGGCGACGGCCTCTACGATGAGGATCAGACCGAAGACGTGGATGGTGATGGCGAACTCTCGACGATGTACATCGAGGACCCGGACGGGCCGCTCAAGCTGTCGGCCGACAAACGCCAGTTCATCCAGGTCACCGATCCGGAGGAGAAGGTGCTTCGCTTCCGCCGGATCGGCTCGGAAGGATTCGATAACGACGGTGACGGCAGGATCAACGAGGACGACATCGGCGGACCCGACCCGAACAGGAACTACCCGTACGGTTGGAACCTGCAGGCGGGATGGCCATATACGATGTCGGAGACGGAGACGCGGAACGCTTTCGAGTTCGGGCGCACGCATGACAACATCTTCGCCGGTTTCCATTACCACAACACTGGACGATTGATCATGTTCTCGGTCCCGGCGGCGGTAAGCACCCCGACTGCGCAGACTCCCCAGTTCGGAGGGATGGGTGGACGCAGGGGCATGCAGCGACTGACGCCGGAGCAGCGTCTGGAACAGATGAGACAGGAAAACCGGTACGCGCAGCTCTTCGACCGCCAGGTGGCGCCTGAATACCGGAACGACATGGCTGTCCAGACCGAGATCGTCACGATGGGTGCCAGGATCATGAAGAACTACCGGCCTACCATGTCCGGTCCTCCCGGATCGGGACAGGCACAGGTGAACACCTACTTCATGTTGGGGGCCTACGGATACCTTATCGAGCTGTGGGGGACCAACATGGACGGCGACATGGACGGTGACGGCCGCGTGGACCAGGACGAGATGATTCTCTGGCACGATATAGAACTCACGGGCGAGGGGTGGATCATGCCTCATAAGGTGAACCATCCCGACCTGGGTGAGATATGGATCGGCGGTTCCCCGAAGAAGCACATCCGCAGGACTCCACCTGCCAGGTACATCGAGTCGGAGGCGTTCCGCAACGCCCAGTTCGTTATGTACTGCGCCAGCCAGTTCCCGAAGGTTGAGGTGGATGAGATCAAGGTAGCGCCCGCTACAGGCGATCTCTTCTGGGTGGATGTGACGGTAAAGAACGACCGTGTCTATCCAACGATCTCCGATCGTGACCTCGAAAGGGGTTGGGTGCCGTCCGACAGGATCACCTTCCAGTCCTCGAACAACATCACACAGGTCGAGATCCCGGAGGGTTCAATCCAGATCGACCCGCTCGACCCGCGGACCCGAGTCGCTGGTGCGCCGAATGAGGAGGATGACGAGTTCAGACTCCGCGGCCACGAGAGCAGGAGTTTCCGCTACCTGGTGAAGATGACCGGCAACAGCGGTTGGGTGGAATTCACTATCACCTCAAAGCATGGCGGTACAGATACCGGAAAGCTCAACATCAAAATAGGGGAATGACAGCGGCAACCGCGGCTGATTATCCCTGAACAGGGCAGGCGCCGGTTTAGGTCTTTCAACCGGCGCCTGTTTTATTTTTACTCGCCGGCATACGCCGGACTCGCGGTCCAGAGAACGGACTGCGCAAAAGAGCCGTTTCCGGACGGAAACCAGTTTGGGATATTTAATGCTGTAAATAGCCAATGTGAGGGTTCTCTCATAAAGAGGAAAGCACTGGATGGGTCCCGAGGGCCTGGAAAAGAAACCGCTGGGGATCTCACGATCTGAAGCTCCTTTTGAGCTGGTTTCCAACTACGAGCCGGCGGGGGATCAGCCGGAGGCAATCGAGGCCCTCACTGAAGGTGTCATTCGGGGGGACCGCAATCAGACGCTGCTGGGTGTGACCGGCTCCGGCAAGACTTTTACGATCGCCAATGTGATCGCACGCCTGAACAGGCCGACCCTGATCATAAGCCACAACAAGACTCTGGCGGCACAGCTGTACGGAGAGCTGTGCGGCTTCTTCCCTAACAATGCGGTGGAGTACTTCATCTCCTACTACGACTATTACCAGCCGGAGGCCTACCTGCCGGGCAGGGACCTGTATATCGAGAAAGAAACAAGCATCAATGAGCTTATTGAGCGGTTGAGGCTGAGGACGACCAGTACGCTGGCCGCGCGCCGTGACGTTGTAGTGGTGGCATCGGTTTCATGTATCTTCGGGCTCGGAAGGCCGGAGGATGTGTATAAGTACATGGTCGGGTTGGAGCTGGGTCAGGAGATGGATCGCCAGCAGCTGCTCAGGGCGCTGGTGGACATCCACTACAGGCGGAACGACATTTCATTCGGGCGTGGGGACTTCCGTGTGCGGGGTGATGTGGTGGAGATACACCTGGCCTATGAGGAGATCGCCGTCCGGGTCGAATTCTGGGGGGACCTGATCGAGCGCCTCAGCTTTGTTGACCTGATCACCGGCGAGACGGTTGAGGAGAAGGATCGGGTAGTCGTCTACCCGGCCACTCACTTCCTCACAGACAGGGAAAATCTGGGTGAGATCCTGGAGAGAATCGAAAGCGACATGGAAGAAGAGGTCGCAGGCTTTCAGGATGCAAACAGGCTGGTCGAAGCACAGCGCCTGAAGGCGAAGGTCCTGTACGACCTCGAGATGATCGAGGAAGTGGGGTGGTGTACGGGGATCGAGAACTACAGCCGCTACTTCGACGGCCGCAACCCCGGGGATCGCCCCTGCACGCTCGTAGACTATTTCCCCGAAGATTTCATGACTATCATCGACGAATCGCATGTGACCATTCCACAGATCGGCGGCATGTACGCCGGCGACCGCTCCCGGAAGGAAACGCTCGTCGAATACGGATTCAGGCTGCGGGCCGCTTTAGACAACCGTCCCCTGACATTCGATGAGTTCGAATCGTTGCAGAACCAGTTTATTTTCGTTTCCGCCACACCGGGACCGTTCGAGCTGGAGAAATGCGAGGGGTTGATAGTAGAGCAGGTTGTGCGGCCTTCCGGGCTGCTCGACCCGGCAATAAACGTGCGCCCGGTCGAAGGTCAGATCGACGATCTGATGGAGGAGATCCGTGTGCGGGTGGAGAGAAGGGAGCGCACCCTGGTCACCACGCTTACCAAGAAGATGGCGGAGGATCTGACGGAATACCTGGTGGGAGTGGGAATACGGGCACGTTACCTCCACTCCGAAATCGATACGCTGGACCGTGTGGAGCTCCTTCGCGGGCTGAGAATGGGTGACTTCGACGTCCTCGTGGGCATCAACCTGCTCAGGGAGG
>JAGLTZ010000011.1 GCA_023135015.1 Candidatus Latescibacterota bacterium | reverse complement strand
CTCGACGGCCTGGGGGATGGAAGCCGGCCCGAACTGATGTGGCGGGCGCTGGTCTGGCGCTCGGCCGCGAGCCGGAACGGCTCGGGGGACGTAATAGAGCTGCCGCTCGATCTCCCCCTGGCAGAGGCGCCCCCCCGTGTACCCCAGTACGACGAGCAGACTATACTTGCCTTCGAAGCTGAGACCCTCGACTTCCTGGTCAGCTCCCACCCTCTGGTGCTCTACGGGGAAGCGATCGCCCGGGCGGCGGAGGAGAAGGGCCCACCCCTGATAGAGGCGGGGGATCTGGAGAGATATTTGGGAAAGAGGGTGCGCCTTGTGGGGTGGAGGGTGACCGCCAAGCCGATCCGCACCATACACAACGAGGTGATGGAGTTCATCTCATTCGAGGACACCACCGCCCTTTATGAAGTAACCGTTTTCCCCCGCCAGTACAGGCGGTACGCGCCCGAGCTCCTGACCAGGGGGCCCTTCATCCTGACCGGGACGGTGGAGGAGGATTGGGGGGCGATTTCGGTATCGATGGAGCGCCTGAAGGTCCTGGGTAGATGCATTCTAAGTCTTACTGACCTCCGCCAGACGTGGAAATGCATTCAACAGGGATGAGGGTATCTCTACTCCGGCGCCCGACAGCCGGGCCATCATTTCGAGTGCGTTGGCAGGCGCCTGACCCTGGTAGTGATTATTGAAAATGATGAATGCACGGCTGAGCTGGGGCGCCAGCCGCTCTATTGCCTCAGCCCACGGCTGGAGTTCTTCCGGGTCGTAGAGATAATTATATCGTTCATCAACGCCGGCCTCTTCGCTGAACCAGCTCTCCCTGTTCTGTCCATGGAGGCGGAAGTAGCCAATCGAGGCGGTCACTTCTTCGGTCTTATCCAGGCTGCGGCCGATGACCGGCTGGTCGATGTTGCAGAAGGCCACACCCTGCTCGCGCAGCCATTCATACACTTCGGGTGTGTCCCATGAAGCGTGACGGACTTCTAGTGCCAGGGGGTACTCACCGAATGTTTCAAAGAGGTCTTTCAGATACCTGGCGCTCGACCTGCTGCCCTTGAAAGACCATGGGAACTGGCATAGGACCGCACCCAGACGGCCGGAATCATGGAGCGGGTTCATTGATTCCCTGACCTGTTCGACGGCCTCCCGGTCGAGGGTGCGTGGCGCGTGGGTGAAGTGCTTCCACAGCTTGGCTGTAAAGATGAAGTTTGGATTGTCTTCTACGCGGCGCACCCACGATTCGGCGACATTAGGTCTGGGAGGGCGGTAGAAGGTGCTGTTTACCTCGATGGTATCGAAGAAATCCTTCAGGTAGGCGAGCTGATCGAACTTTGAAGGTGCTCCCTGTGGATAGACACGCCCCTGCCAATCGTCATACGACCAGCCGGCCGGTCCGATACGAATTTCGGCTCCAGTCACTTGACGCACCTGAAAAGGTCTTTTAGGTTCTCAGCAATCATGTCTGCACCTGCAAGAAGATATATACAGCTCGGCAAGCGGTCAGGGATACCCCTGCGCAGCACTATAATCATTCTATCCCTCTTTCTCTGCTTCTTCCAGCTGTCTGCTGTCACATGGCCCGGGGCGGAAGCGTTCGACAGGGAGGAGAATCCCGAACTGGAGGCGGGGCTGCGGGCTCTGCGTGAAGGGGATGTACCACTGGCGGTCACCCTGCTCAGATCGAGCGCCGACGATGAGCAAGGGCTGGGTGCGGAAGCGTGGATAGGGCTCGGTGTGGCCTACCGCAGGACGGGGCGCATGACCTCTTCCCTGGAGGCATTTGCAAAGGCTGAGGCAGATCTTGCCGGGCCGCTCCTGGGATGGATCCAGTATTTCAGAGCACAGGTTCTCATAGAAGCAGG
>JAGLTZ010000109.1 GCA_023135015.1 Candidatus Latescibacterota bacterium | reverse complement strand
GAGAGACAGTCGTGGGGGATACAGCTTTCTCTGGCCGCTTGCGAGCAGTTGAAGAAGGCTCTCGAACAGGGAGAAGTTCGGGGTCGGGTTGCCGTCACTTCCCGCATATATCCCTCGGAGGAGTTGACACTGATAGCGGATGTGCACGGCAGTGAGGTTGTTGAGGAGAGGTTCGTCTTCAGCGCCCATGTCCAGGAGCCGGGAGCCAACGATAACGCTTCGGGTGTAGCAACTCAGGCAGAAATGGCCTCGGCGCTGGCCCGAATGGTCGCAGACGGAATGCCCCTTCCAGGCCGTTCAATCACCTTCATCTGGGGGGACGAGATAAGCAGTACCGCTCGCTACCTGCGCGAGGACCCGGAAAGAACCGAGGGTGTGAAGTGGGGGATCAGCCTCGACATGGTGGGAGAGAACACATCGGTAACCGGCGGGACATTCCTGATAGAGAAGATGCCCGATCCGTCCGCCGTATGGACCCGTGGCGACGACAGTCATACCGAATGGTGGGGGATAGGGAGAGGGAGATCGAGGACGACAGAGCAGCTGACACCTCACTACTTCAATGATTTCGTGCTAGCCCGCTGTCTCGACCAGGCGGCTGCTGTCAGAAGATGGGTGGTCAAGACAAATCCTTACGAGGGTGGAAGCGATCACGTGCCCTTCCTCAGGGCGGGCAAACCGGGCCTTCTCCTGTGGCACTTCACCGATTACTTCTACCACACCGACGCCGACAGGCTGGACAAGGTATCGGCGTCAACAATGAGGAATGTGGGCGTCTCGGCGCTCGTGAGCGCCCTCACCCTGGCTTCGGCTGACGGAGAGACGGCCAGGCGCATCGTCGCCGAGGTCGAGTCTGCCGCCCGGAAGCGCCTCGAAGCGGAATACGAGTTAAGCCGTTCAGCCGTCGCCGCGGGAGCGGATATCGAAGAGGAACGCCTGATTCTCCAGGTCTGGAGGGACTGGTACTCAGAAGCGATACGTACGTCAGTCGATATAGAAATTGGTGGGGCTTCCCGGGAGACCCTGGGGGCGATAGAACAGGCGGCAGAGAGGGTTCACGACCTCGGCACTACTCTCATTGATAAGCTGGGCTCCAACACATACTCTTATCATTCAGAAGCAGTGCCGGGTTGTCTTTTCCGGTAAAGCATGGAGTAATCCAATATGAGTCGACTCCTAGGTTATATGGGTCAGTCTATCCTGCTCTCATCAGCAATCATCGAGCATCCGCATTCTCTGGTAGAGCAGTCATATGCCCCGCGCGAAATGGTTACGGGGACAATCAATGCCGACGGCTTCGGCTTCGGCTGGTATTCAGAGGAAGGTAAGTTTCCCGGCACTTATCACAGATCCACACCCATCTGGAGCGATCCCGATCTGCCGCGTTTCGGCCGTGTCGTGCGCAGCAGGTGTATTTTCGCAGCGGTCAGGAACGCCACCCCCGGGTTCGCCGTGGATCTTCAGAACGTTCCACCATTTGTACACCAGCACTTCCTCTTCATGCACAACGGAGCAGTGGAGGGGTTCAGCCGCCGCTTCAGACGTCCCCTGCTGGAGCACATTCCAGAGGAGATACAGGCCGCGACGTTAGGGTCGGCCGATTCAGAAGTACTATTCGCCCTTACCCTTACCCATCTCCTTGGGAGCGGGCTGCGGCCCGGTCTGGGGGTCGAGAGCCTTCAGGCGGCGCTCGATTACACTCTCCGGGCTGTCCTCGACCTCGCTTTTGTAGAAAAGGCCCGCGCCTCGCTCAACATGGGGCTGACCGATGGCCACTCGATGGTCTTCGTCCGCCTGGCGCGGGGCATAGATGCGAACAGCCTGTATGTCCGCCAGGAAAGTGATGCCGTCTGGGTGGCCTCTGAACCGCTTGACACTTCCGAGAGCTGGAGGGAGGTGCCTAGAGACAACTGGGTCACGGTCGACGGATCCGGGAGGACGGCACTGGAACATATCAACGACCTGCCTCCGAAGAAGGAATGGTCCTGACCCGCAAGTTCACCACCTACTTGTAGTCCAGCTCACGGCCAAAACCAGATGCCTGCCTGGATTGTAGACGCCGGAGCCGTGCTCCTTATAGGCGTGGTCGAATATATTGCCGAAGGTGATATCGAGACGGATAGGTCCGAATGTGCGCCGTCCCCTGATGTTCCAGTCGGTCCACCCGGGAGTTCCACCAGGATCGATGCGGCTGTCATCATTGTCACGTGTGGAGAGCCTGTGCTGTGCCCCCCCGGCCCTCACGAATATCTCTGCCGTGGTTTCTTCCCTCTGCCATTTGATACCTGCAAGCCCCATAAGCGGCGGTATGCG
>JAGLTZ010000108.1 GCA_023135015.1 Candidatus Latescibacterota bacterium | reverse complement strand
AGCTTCGAGCCAAGGGTGAAGATCCCCAGTAGATTATTTCTCTGCCTGAGCGGCACTACTATGTGAGGATTGAGTCCCTGCAGAGGCGGGCGTCCGCTGCGCTCATCCTCAGACATCTCGGCAATCAGCCGATCGTAGCGGACCGGACCCGAAGCCCTGGCCAGCACCTCGGCCACTGGGTCCCCGGCCCTGAAAATCGCACGACCCGGCCCTGACGCCGCCCGCCGACGCGCTTCTATCAGCCCCTCCTGGAGTGACGTATCGTCAGGCCTGGTATCCCCTTCCAGTTCAGCCGGGGTCTTCAATTCCCATCGCTCCTGCCTGAGAGGAGGTGGTCCCCGGCGGATGAACCTGTAGGCGCCTGTACCGCGATCGAGAAGGACAACGGCGACCTCATCAACCAGGAAAGCCCTCTCAAGGGTCTGATAGAGCGCCCTCATCAGCGAATCCATTTCGAGGATGCCTACGATGTTCGTTACGCTCTGCTGCAGCACATTCCGGTAGTCAGTCTGGTCGCGTATGAAAAAGCGGTCTACAATCGACTCCAGCCTCCCCAGCAGCGGCTGGAAAAAGAGCACTGCGATCACAATAAAAATGATCTGAACCAGAGTGGTATTGGTCACCTCTGGACCCATCACCGCCTGGTAGAGATTGGTGAACCAGGTGAAGAGGATAAAGTAGACACCCACCACTACACCGGTGGCCGCGGAGTAGATCAGACCCCTCTTGGCAAGGACCTGAACATCAAGAAACTGGTGACGTATTATTACCCAGGCGATGGTTCCGCACCCGATCATCAGCGCCAGGGAGAGAAGGATAGCCCTGGTCCAGTCAGGAAGATGGAGTGACGGCAGCGCGATCGACACCATGCTGACGACGATGTAGATGCCAACACTGAGACCTATACCGACCTGCAGGATCGAAACCTGGAGGCGGAGACGCTCGTTTGCCAGGCTCCTGTGGGTCTGTCTCAGGAAGTAGATCGCGAGGATTACGTACAGTACGTTCACCGCTGCCCACAGCTGGATATGCGCCCGGTAGATAAGCCTGAAAAGCGTGGCGAAGAGGAAGACGGCAAAATCGATGACCTTGAGGAAAGAATTGAGCAGTCCCCCCCTACCGCTCAGATTGATCGAGTCGAGCAAATCGGGGTTTATCAGAAAAAGCAGCACCAACAGCAGGTGGAACAGGTAGGGGAGGTAAACCAGCCAGATAAGCCGGGGATGGCGCTTCAACACCTCGGACTCGCGAGGGAAGACCAGGCTGAACAGTATGAGTGTCGGGAAGAAGAACTCCCAGATGACGGTGAGCTGACGGACGTTCTGGATGGAGAGTGCGGTCTCTGTGGCCGCTCCGATGGTTTCGGCTGTCACCGCTTCGCTCAAGGAAACCCCGACCGCCCCCATAAGCGAACCAAGCCCCCCGAAAAAGAGCATCGCGGCCGTCACCCTGTTCAGTCGTCGTCCAGGGCTTTCCCGGAAAATCATGACTCCCAGCAGCATGAGCAAAAGACCACCCGCCAGGAAAACCCCGACCTGCAGCCCCTGCACCGACATAACTATCTTTTTTTAACCATAACCACCTCAGTCCCGGTGGCCGAAGGGGATACTTCCACATCGTCCATCAATGATCTAACGATCAGAAGTCCCCTTCCGTTCGGTTTAGTCAGATTCTCCGGTGAGAGTGGATCCTCGACAGCATCCAAGTCGAACCCTTCGCCCTGGTCTCGTACGGTGATACGTATCGTCCTGTCGTTAATTTCGAATTTGATGGTTACATATTTATCCAGCCTCATATGATTGCCGTGCTGAATGGCATTGATAACCGCTTCGGTCACAGCTATACAGACATCCATCCGCACCGTCTCGCGCATCTGAAGCTTTTTTGTGATCTTATCAGCGAGCCGTTCAGCCTTCACCACCGCATCCTGGCGGCTGCGGTATCTCTTCTCTATATCAGTTTTCAAAACTTATAGCTGGCGACGGCGTCTTCGGTGTTGCTGTATATATCAAAGACCCGATCGAGTTTGGTGATTTTAAGAACCTCCTCGATCTTCTCGGTAACACGTGCCAGCCGAAGATCTCCGCCGCTCTTGCGCAGGGCTGAGAGCCCTCCTATCAGGATCCCGAGTCCGGACGAGTTCATCCAGGCCACACCTTGGAGGTCGACAACCACGCTCAGAGTGCCATTGTCGATCAACTCATGAAGTTTCTCGTGGAGAGATGTGGCATCCGGCCCCCCCATTATCTTACCCTGCAGGTGCAGGACGGCTACATCGCCACTAACGTCGTGCTGTATCTGCATGCTTACATTTCTCCTGTATCGTTCTTCAATCCTCCGGCACGACGCTCGGAGTTCAGGTTTGCAGCGGGTGCATACCGGAGCTACCGCAACTATCCAATATGAAGTAAAGTTGGATGTGTAGTCCAGTATCCTTCAGAAAAATCTGTGAGTTTAAGATACCCAACTTCCACACTGCCTTCTTGATACGTTCCACCGCCCGCTCCAGTGCACCGCGTCACAAAAACTTTTTCCTCAGTGCCTCCGCCACCGCGGAGGGCACATGTGCAGTCACGTCACCCCCCAGGCGAGCCACTTCACGCACTATAGAGGAGTTTACATAGGTAAATCGCTCGGAGGGCATCAGGAAAATCGTCTCTACTTCCGGATAGAGCGACTTGTTCATAAGCGCCATCTGGAACTCGTACTCGAAATCCTTCACGGCCCGCAGTCCCCTGATAATCGCCGCAGCCTTGCGCATCCGAGCGTATTCGGCCAGTAGTCCGCCGAATGTTTCGACTGTAATATGGTCACTGCCGGCAATCGAGGTGATTGCCAGCTCAAGGCGCTCCTCTATTGTGAACAGCGGGGTTTTTTCGGTGTTCTCGGCGATGCAGATGACGATCTCGTCGAAGATATGCGACGCCCGCCGGACGATGTCGAGATGCCCGTTGGTGATGGGATCAAACGTACCAGGATATATAGCCAGTCGCGACACAACCAGGTCTCCTACGACGTGTTGAGGTCCATCCAGAGGCTGAGGAGCGTTTCCCCGAACGACTCCTCTCTATCAGGCAACAACCCATGGGGCGTCAGTGGCGAATCCCCCCTGTGCTCAACTATCAAGGTACCGCCTGGAACGATTAGTTCCAAGACACTCTCCTCCAGCAGCTTCTCCAGGTTCTCATATCTGTAGGGGGGGTCACAGAAACAGAGTTCGAACCGCCTGCCCTCCTCTTTCAGGGCTGCCGCCGCACGTGCTGCCTCGATCGGCATGATCTCGGCTCTGTCACTATAGCGGGCCTTCTCTATGTTTTTCTGAAGGCATTTAAGCGCGGGTTTCCAATTCTCAACAAAGAGAACCGATTCTGCGCCCCGGCTAAGGGCTTCAAGACCTACCGCTCCGGCACCGGCAAACAGATCGAGCACCCGTATCCCCGAGGGGGGACCGAGAACATCGAATATCCACTCACGAACCCGTGACGTTGCAGGGCGCGTTTGGTGTCCCTTCGGGGCGGAGAGGATCATCCCGCGCCGCTGGCCGCCCGTGAGGCGGATCATACCTCCAGGGGGGCCAGTGCTCCGCCGGCACAGAGTGCGAAGGCACCCAGGTTACTCTGGATGAGAGGGCTCTCCACCAACGATTCATCCACGCTGAAGATCTTCTGCAGATCCATCACCTCTACACGTATCGAGAGCAAACGCACCAGGGCGGCTAGCAATCTGTCCGGTTCTTCGACGGAACCGGTGAAAACAAGGTGGGACGCCTCAACAGGTGTTGGACCGGATGCCGCCGGCCATCTTTGGGCAAGTCTCTCCACACACCACACAATCTCTCCGGCAACATCCTCTGGATCATCGGGATCCCAGCTCCTTCGGAAGGGACCACCTCCCTCTCCCTTCAGCAAGGTCATACCAATCGAACAGACATCATCGATCAGGGCGATCTCCAGGGATTCCGCCTCCAGATATATGACCGCGGCGGGCTGGGCGCAGTCGGTTCGGGCGGCATAGGCTTCAAAAAGCCTCGTTATCGCCCACTGGTCACAGTCCCACTTTGCCACCCGGCAGCCCACCCCCTCAATAACCCGCTCGTATTCCCGAAAGACTCCAGGGTGAGCCCCCCACACATCTACAACGGTAAGATCCCCCTGACGGCCCCGCACCAGGCCCTCAAACCGTAGCTCCTCCGGTGCCTCAGACCCCACCCATCTCTGTCCCAGCTCCCAGCGCGCATGTTCTTTCAGCGTCTCCGGGCTTTCGGCTTCTTCCCAGGCGAGGGGGAAAACGGTGCGGAGCACACTGCGGCCGTCCAGGACTACAACTGCATCGCCCCGTTCTATTCGGGCCCTGTCGAGGGCGCGGTCAAGCGCTTCCCTGAGGCGTTCGACACCGCCGGAACATAACTGACCCCGATGCTTGGCATTGAAAGGCAGCAGTCCGGCCCCTGCGGCTGCGAGCCGCGGTCCGTCGTTCAATTGTTCCAGGTTGGCAAATCGGAAGGTACGGTCGGCGAATTTTAATCCCAGCACACCGTAGCCGGCCGGCTAGTCCCCTTTACGACCCTGGAGCCAGGATGCTTCTCCATCTTCGATCCGCCCGATTCCATGGCGATCCTTCACCGTGATTGAAATACCTTCGTTCTTCACAATTAACAGGTAATCCGAGGAATCGACCGGAGATACATAGAAGCGGCGTATGCGTTGCCGCGGCTCCACTATCTTCCACAGATCAGTTTCCCGAATCGAGTCCCCGAGGGCGTAGTAGGTTCCCAGCGGAGTAGAAACGGTATCTACCTTCATCGAGCGAACGTTATTGATGTAGCTCAGCAGGCTATCCGGATCGGAAGTATAGTACTGCCTGCCCTCGAAGAAGAATTTCTCTGCCAGGTATATGTCGACCAGATGAAGCCTGGTCAGTAATACCCGCTGTTCCTCAATTTTCCGTTGGCGCATCGGAATGAATATCGTCGCAAGTAGGGCGGCGGTGAAAACCAGCATCATGAACTTCCAGAAGATCGAACCACCCTGATGAAAAATCCGGTTCACAGAATACCTCCTGCATCCCACCGAACAGCCCGGCCGAACCCCCATCCGGGAACCAGGCCGTGGACAACCGCGCGGTATCATAGTGAGCACCTTCGGGACCGTCAACGCCATTCCCCAACAGTTACGAGTGGGCGAAAACGGGCCAGCGTGGTGGGGCCGATTCCGGGTACATCGAGGAGGTCATCCGGTCCCCAGGGGTCCCTACGCTGAGCCCGCCAGTCAACTATACGTCGGGCCAGGACAGGACCTATACCCGGAAGCATCTGCAGCTGTCGCTCGTCGGCTGTGAGCAGATCCAGCGGCCGCTGCTCAGTCGGCTCCTCAATGGTATCCCCTTCTGAATAGACGCGCCCGGACCGCGGATCGTGTAGAGAGGCCAC
This sequence comes from Candidatus Latescibacterota bacterium, assembly GCA_023135015.1. Lineage (GTDB taxonomy): Bacteria > Blakebacterota > Blakebacteria > Blakebacterales > Blakebacteraceae > JAGLTZ01. Next base: position 11,322 of record JAGLTZ010000108.1, on the reverse strand, counting down.
GCCCGTCGAGTCAGGCGTGAGCACCCCCCTTAAAACGGTTATGGGAGGCGGCGGCGGACGCAGCGCCTCTGTCGTATGCCACAGTGTGCCTGCGATCGTGGCCGCAAGCAGAATACGCGCCAGCCGGCGTTCTGCCGGTGTGAAAGACGAAGACATTGTTCCATACCCTACCGGGGGGCAGGTCATTGGTTTCCGGACAGAAACTTGTTAGTTCGGGGGGTAAAGAACTCCTACGAGCACCTTCCCGACGGCGGCCAGGCTCTCGGCGCTCACCTTGTCGAAGGTATCCTCCCTCGTGTGCCAATACGGGTAGTCACTAATCTGTTCTGTGATGTCTATTGACGGGATGCCTGCATCGCGGTTGAGGATCCAGTGGTCATCGTACAGGGATGAAGGGTATCCACCCTGTTTGAATTGACTCACACCCAGGGCGGCGGCCAGGTCCCACACCTTTTTTACCACATCCGGGGCATAGTCGAGTGAAATCTGTTCTCTGTAGTAGGTGGCTTCCTTGTCGCCGACCAGATCCACGAGGATAGCGAACCACGGTTTGTAGCCGGTCTGCTTGGCTACACTTGCGAAGTAGCGGCTCCCCTGGAACCAGTTTTCGAATTCCGGGTACGCACCGGCCAGGCCAATATCTTCGGCGTCGAACAGCACAATATCCACCCCGTAAGCCGGTTCATGCTCGGCCAGTATCCGGGCCATCTGCAACATGATCGCCGTCCCTGCCGCTCCGTCGACCGCACCGTCTATAGGCTCATCCACAGGCGGGACCTCCTGGTCGGCCACCGGCCTGGAGTCCCAGTGGGCGCACAGCATGATACGGCGCCGCTTCTGGGTGTAGAAGCTGGCGATGAGATTTGTCGATGTCACCGATTCCCCGGAGAAGGGATTGTAGGCGGTGAAAGGCTGGCGCTGAACGACTTCGGCAAGGGGTTCAAGGAATTCCTCCATCCACTCGAGAGCCTGGAGGTGCGCGTTTGTCCCCGGAACACGGGGACCGAAGTCGGTCTGTATCTTAACCAGCGCGAGTGCTGCCTCCCCGTCGAATTCAGGGCCCGAGCGGGCGGCACTGCCCGAAGAGCACCCAGCGGCCGCGACCAGAATCAGCGCAGCCGGCAGTAAAAGTATGAATCGAGGTGTCCGCAACGGCTGTCTCCCCTGCGTCAGTTGAAGAAAAGGTTCACGTACGCGGCTATCTCGCGTACTTTTCGCGTCCGGCCCATCATCCGATCCTCGATGTTCTCGATAGTCATATCGAAACCGCCCTGGACCCTGCGGCTGAAATTATAGCGTACGTTTGGCCGCAGTGACCACGTGGCTTTCGAATTGGTCGGGACGAATCTGGATTCGGGATCCTCTTCATCACCCATCCGTACCTCGGTGATCTCGGAGCTGCGTACCAGCCCGAGAAAGATGTCAACATTGCTTGTGAAACGGAGCGGCTTCTTGAAGAATGGTATCTTGATCCCCTGCGGCGCGCTGAATGAGTATGAGATATCAACCCGGAAGTTGGAGTTACTGTTCCTGGTAACACTGGTTATACCGGTCAGCTGCTGCCTCAGCGATACCACACTGCTCCGGCTCAACGAGATCCCAAGACCGTTATTGAGTGTGGTCTGCACCGCCAGCAGCGGCTGGAACCCTTTTACCACCATGCTGCTGTATGGCTTGCGGACACCGATCGCATCATCGCTCAGCTGATCCGTCTTATCGCTCGTTCGGCGGTAGCTGGAAGAGAGATTGATCGCGCTGGTCAATTGTGAGAACTTCCACACTTTCTGCAAACCCGACCACTGCAGGCTGACCGCAGGCCAGGTAATAGTTTGAGAAAAGGTCGACTTCGATTCACTGAGCCGGTTGATCCAGTTCCATTGAGGCCGCATATCTACATAGGCGGAGAGGGGTAACTGAACACCAGAGTTCAGATTGATCCGCCGGATGGTCCGGATGGTCGACTGCTGGGTCGCGGCCGCGGCCGCACGTACCACATCGGGTGTCTCTTTCAGCCCGAATCGATAGGCCAGCGAAGGACGTCCTGTTAGGTTATACTGGTTTCCCGTGCGTTCCTGGGAGAAGTTGAGCATCACGGGGGTCAGGTTCGTAACCAACCGCCGGATGTCGTTTATCAGTTTGGTGAGTCCCGCAGCACCTTCCAACTGCTTCGGCATCCCCAGGAGCTGGACCGGTTGGATCGTGTAGTTTGCGTTCGCATCGACGTTCGAAACAACGTCCCGGCCAAGCTGGATCTCCTCGCCCTCGGGTGTGACGCGTGTGTTGAATCTGGGGTCGTTATTCTCCCTGTACTCTGCTGTGTACTGGTAGCGTTGCGTCATCCACTTGAAAGTGCCGGGTTCGTAGAGCGCATCAAATGCCTGCCGGCGCCTGACTTCCCTGCCCATATTCAGATCGCTCGGCTGCCAGCCCTGGGTGAAGTCGCGGTTGAGATTGAGATCGTAGGTCATGCGCAGCGAGCCAAGCGGTCGCATCCCAAGCCTGTACTGCTCAGTGGCTGTGAATGAATACCTGGTACGGATCTGCCCGGTGCGGTCCGCCACCTGTTCATCCACGCGTTGAGTGCCCAGAGAATATGTCAGGCGGGTCGGCAATGGGTTGAATGTCGTCTCGCGCAGTGACCGGGGAAGGAAGGGAATCAGGCGAAGCGGATGCCACTCGGCCGTCCTCGTCGGGGAGAGGTCGTAACCGAATGAGCCCTGCATCTGGGAAGATTTATTGATCGGATTAACCGGGCTGCGCCCATCCCTGCGGCTTCCCGTAAACGAGAGGTTCATGCGGTCTATGGTCCAGGCGATCAGGGAACTCTCGCTGGGTGCCTGCTTCCTGAAGGAGATGGAAACGCTCTGGTCGCTCTGATAGGTCTGGTGCTGGTATTTATCTCCTTCCTTCAGAACCAGATCCGATCCGGGCAGGTATTTCGGCAGGCTGCGGTTGTGCCGCCAGTTGAACGTGAGTGGAATAAGAAGCCCCCACTTCTGCTTCGTGAACCTGTCCAGAGACATTTGCCAGGAGAACGCGGTGCTCGTGGTGGTGCTCAGCGAGCCGCGTTTCTCCCTCAGCCCGTGGAAGTCGGCTGTCCTGCGGCTGAAGCGGAAATCGATGGTGCTCAGGTCCGCTATCTGTGCACGAAAGCCGATGCGCGTCGCCCCGCCCTGATCCCTTCTGACATCCACCACCCGCATCTCGTCCGCCCAAATCTCACCGTCGATCGGCAGTGTAGGGTGCCGGTTGATAACCCCGATCGACAGGCGCCTTATGTTGGTGAGGCTGGGTCGTCCCCGGACCCGCAGCGGCCCGGCGGTGGTATCGGGTACTCCACCCTGCCCCTCCCAACGATCCAGCAGAGCAATCTTCAGAGCGGTGATCTCGTCGAAGCGGATCTTCACATGGTTTCTTTCGTCCCATCCCGGATAGACGCGCGTGTGGTATTCGTAGAAATTGTTCTCGTCGGCACCGAACCTGAGGAAACCCTCTATATAGCTGGTGTCCTGGCCGGCCACCCACGTTTGGATAGGCCTTGCGTTCATGAACATCTCTATGCCGCGGTACTGGGTGAAATCCTCCGCCTTGATGATCGTCCGGAAAACTTCCCCTTCCACACCTGCAGGGATCTGCGAGAACGTAACAGCGAGCGACTGTTCCTGCCTGAGCAGGTTCGTTATGCGGTCGCGTACCGGAACCACGCCGGGAGGCGGGGTATATTCCCCTGCATTGTCGAAAGTGTTCCGTATGCTCACGCGGACCGTTTCAGGAGGCAGCGTCACGTCGTCCACCACGACGGGGCGTTCCCGCCACCGGTTGCCCACAATGTCGATGTTCGCGACCGAGACGAGGTATGCCGAGGTGTCTGGGGATCCGGTCACCCACAGCCTCACGTTCTGAACCAGAGAGAGATCGGGTGAACCCACCGTTTCCGCCACATCGGTCAGCGGTATCCTGTAAAGCCGCCACGAGTCCTGCTCCCGCCAGGTTAAAGGGTCCCGGTCACCCCCCGCCACGTAGACGCTGTCGGCAGATTCAGGACTCAGATTGATCACGTATGAGACGTAGTTGTTCGACCTGTCCAGGTAGCCGTTTCTGTTGATGTCTTCTGTGTCCGGGCGCCCCTGCCGGTCGGGGTCGAGCTTGCTGTTCTCGGTACCGTTTACCCGGGTGTAAACGTTCGGATTCGTATACCTCCAGTTATCGGAGGCCGGGTCGTCGGGGCTCCGGCCGGAGTACCAGAGCGGGTCGGAGTAGAGCTGCCCGAAACGGTTCTTCTTCTCTTCCAGGGTGGGATAATCGAGGGGATTCTCACTGGCGTGGAGGATGTAGAAGTTAAGCTCCTGCTCGTCACCGAGGCCATCCAGCCCTATGTCCTCACCCGCGTCGATCACCCCGTTTCGCACCCCGTTGGGAGCTAGGTCCTCGGTGTTTAGCTCCCCGTTGCCGTTCGCGTCCTCCGATATGGTCCCCAGGTCGACATGGAGTTCACCCTGGTAGCCTTGTATCCATAGCTCGAGATACTGCATCTGCGTCAGGTCGGCAGCGCCTGCAGCCACTGCCTGCTGCACCCCGTTCCAGCGGCCGTACAGTACGGTCGTGTCCCACTGGTAGGCGCCCGCCGGCCACGGGCTTGGCTGGTTGGGGACCAGGATAAGATTGAGTACGTTGACCCTGTCGGAACGGATATCGGTCTCTTTCTGGGGCCAGATATCGCGGCTGTTGACCCGTTGCCATGGATTGTACCAGATAAGCCTTGCGCGCTCTTCGGCCGTACGTCCCACCGGTATCGATGAGGGTGACCACCGGCCGCGCCCGATCCCGAAGCCGGTGATGTTTTTTGCGCCTTCGAAGTCGTCCACCAGAGCCTCGCCGGTAGTATTCGGATCCGGGATGCTTCTGGCGACCTCGGCCTCGAAATCTATGCGGGAGAGCGCCTCCGTCCGGATGAGTGGCAGGGCGTCTACCGCCCGGGTAAGCCACCGGGGGTCCCACTGCAGCACGGCGTTGGCGTCCCATACCACCATCCTGCTCGGTTCCCTCCCCAGACGCACTCTCCGATCGAGAGTCCGCTCGCTGCGCGAAAGCACCATCCCCGAAATAGTCCCGACCTGGCCGAGCTGGTACTCGGCACGAGCACCCAGCAGCACCTTCTGCTCAAGCTGGATCAGGGGGCTGTATTCGTAGTCAACCCGCACGTCAGCCGTAGGGTCTTTGATTGCGTCGGTGAGGAAAGTGATCTCACCGGTGAGGTAGTTTATCTGGTAGTCGTTACCCCTGCTCAGGCGGCGCCCGTTCAGCGTAACAACCTCGCTTCCATCCAGGATGTTCGTGGCAGGCAGCGAGTAGCTGACCGCCCGGGTGGAGAGCTTGATCTCGAGGTAGTAGTGGGAGGCCTTTGTGAGCTCGTAACGGGCGATAGTATCGTACATATCCACCGCAACCTGCAGATCGGGGTTCATAAAAGGCTCGAGGTCGGGGAATATCAGCTCGCCCCTTGCCAGGTTCAGGTAATTCTCGTTCAGATCGATGTTGCCGTCGGGCGGTGTGCCCGGGATTTCGCCCCAGCGGTCCAGACCGAGGATCTGAAGGTAATCGACACCGTTCTGGGTGTACTCATCCTCCCCCGAAGGAGGGTCGTAGAAAATGCGGACCTGGAAGCCCTCCGGGGGGATATTCCTGGAGCCCAGGTAATAGACACTGCGCAGCTCGTACCTCCAGGTCCTGTCCTCCGGGCGGGGATCCATCGGCTTGATCAGTTTCATGATCAGCGGCGTTTCCGGATTGTCGGGAGTGGGCATCGAACCCACAACATCCCCCTCAGCGGTCCTATAGACCGCCCCGAGCACATCTTTAGGTCCAAGGCTCACATTCAGGGCAATGAATCCCCCCGCCCGGTTTACGTAATACTCTTCAGGGCTCAGTTCGTGGAACGATCCCCGGTGAGCGTCACGTGTGTCGAGGGATGAAGGGTTGGATGGATCGAAGTGCGCTTCGGCGTTTTCTACCGCCGCCTTTTCTGTATCGTTCTGATAGCGCTGGTCGTCCACGAAAAGGTTGATCGAGACTATCGAGTCGGACGGTACGAAGGTACGGTCTGGAAAGCGGTCCCTGTAGCGGTAATCGAGGAAATAATAGGTGCCCAACAGAGGTTCAATATCCGGGCGGCGTATCATGGTCTCTTTCGCACCTGCCTGGAAGGTAGCTTTTTGTCCTGAACCTTTCTCCTGGCTTGCCAACGCGGTCAGGGTCAGACCCCCCAGCCTTGCGGTTCCCTTGATCCCGAAGAGTCCCTTAGCGCCCTGGTTGAAGCCCACGAACTGGGAGCCGGGCAGGCTAAACTCGGTGTTGCCGGCCACGATCTCCTGGATGACCTCGTCCTCATCACCCCTGTATCTGACATTTATCCGGTTCTCCAGATCGGTCAGGGCCCGACTGTCCTGCTCGACCGAGACCTCGATCTTGCTCCCCACGCTCCCCACTATCTGGAACCTTGAATCCTGCTCCATGTTCAGGGCCGGAAACTTGCTGGTGTACGCCGTTGCGGTCGATACCGCACCTTCGGTCCATTCGCTGCGACCGCTGAAACGGATCCTGCGGTTTCCGGATACCCTGAGTCCCGCCCCCCCTTCGCCCACGACACTGGAGAGACCCCTGGGAATGGTTATCGGGATCTCGAACTCCAGCAGGCCCCTCTCACCCTCCTCCTCCACCTTCTGCGATTCGAAAAAACCCGCCAGGAGCATCCTGCGGGCCTGCTCCCCGCTTACCCTCTCGAGGTATTCTTCAAACCCCACGACCGCAGGCCGCTGGACCTCCCTGGTTCCGTACAGGGTCTGGAAGTAGATTTCAGCATGGCCCGGCTGGACGACAACGCGCTGGCTGAAGCCGGGCATCGCACCTATCAGGTGCAGCCCTCTCCGTCCCAGCGGGGCAGGTGAAGGGAGTCTTCCCCTGGGAACCCAGGGAGTGGTCATGTTGTCATATACACCGGCAAGGAGGTACTCCCGGACTCCGACGCGACCCCGCACGGGACCTTCCTCCTGGGCTGATGCGGCGGGCGCAGGGAAGCCCGTGCAGAAACAGACCAGCAGAACGGCAGGTTTCCATGCAGCTATGCGGTGGGATCGAGAAGCCACCCGGTGCTCCCTTGCTCGTTCACGTTTGCATGACGTCCACCTCTGGGGACGTCAATCAGATGCCGCGATCACAAGGTGCCTGGGAAGCCCTCCTGTGTGTAGGATTGTATAGTTTCCATCCATAGTTACCGGATGGACACTATCGAAACTATAAGTGTAAGGTATATCCGTGATCGAAAACAAGTCCACTTTCCCTGCCCATGCCGCCACTTTGTGGGCTGGCCTGAGGCGGCCCAACCTCATTATACTCGAAAAACCGTGAGAATCCTGTCACGCTACATAGTCAGGGAACAACCGGCCCCTTTTCTGCTATCTCTGGCTATCCTTACCTTCCTCTTCCTAATGGATTACCTGATCGAGATCCTCGATCTGATCATAGGGAAGGGTCTGGAGGTTCAGGTCGTTGTCGAATTATTCATATACAACATCGCCTGGATGGTGGCCCTGACCGTCCCGATGGCGGTCCTCGTTTCGGTTTTGATGGCTTTCGGACGGCTCTCCCAGGACGGCGAGATCACAGCCATGAAGGCCAGCGGTGTCAGCATTATCCGAATCAGCATCCCGGTCCTGTTGCTGGGCGCAGTCGTTGCGGTCGCTCTGGTGCGCTTCAATGACCGGGTCCTTCCAGAGTTCAACTACCGTGCCAAGACACTTACCTCCAACATCAGGATGAAGCGTCCCTCGCTGGCCCTGAGGCCCGGCGTTTTCGTCGAGGGGGTTCAGGGATATACGCTGTACCTGGACGAGATAGATCCGCTCAGCTCCAGGGTCGATGGAGTCACCATCCTGCAGCACGCGGACTTCGCCCCACCCGATCCGCCGCGGATTATCCAGGCTGAATGGGGGCTTATGAGCTTCGACGAGAAGGGAGAGACCATCAACCTCGACCTCCGGGACGGAACGATCACCGAAGTCCGACACGGGCAGACGCGTATACACCAGTTCGTCAGGCTGATGACCTTCCTCACCGTAGAGGGCACCCAGCTGCAGCGCAGCGATACAGGGGTGAGGGGTGACAGGGAACTACCCATTGCGGACATGAGGGCCAGGGCTGCGGCGCGGGACTCGAATTCTGTCCGCAACCTCTACCAGCTGGCTGCCCTGCCCCATACTTTTCTGGAGCGCGTGGTAAGGGGAAAGCCGGTAGATATCTCCGAGGGCGGCAAGGCCCTTCAGCCGCAGGGGCGTGTGCTGGCCGCTCACAAAACCCTTCTCAATCAGCTTCGGTCTGCCGACCGCAACGTCACTTTCTTCAGAGGCCAGAGTAACCGCTACCTCGTTGAGATCCACAAGAAATACTCCATACCCTTTGCATGCGTGGCCTTCGTACTGATCGGCATACCGTTGGGGATCATGGCGAGGCGCGGAGGAGCTATCATCGGGTTCGGATTCGCCCTCATCTTCTTCCTGCTCTACTGGATTTTCCTGATATTGGGAGAGGACCTTGCCGACAGGACCCTCCTGGATCCATGGCTCGCCATGTGGCTGCCGAACATCCTGGTCACAGCGGCTGGCATATTCCTGCTCTTCCTAGGGGTCTACCATCAGACCTTCATCCAGTGGCAGGTCCTGGCGGGAAAGATCCCGGGCCGCCTGGGCCAGCGGCTCGTGGAACGCATTGCCGCGGCGGAGCGGGTGGAGTGAAATGAGGATCCTGGACCGGTATGTTTCGAGGACCTTCCTGCTGGTCCTTTTCGGCGCCATCGTGGCCTTCGTCGCAGTATTCGTGATAGCGAACCTGACTGAACGAGTCGAGGATTTCATCGACCGCGATGCCCCGCTTATTGCGCCGGTCCTCTACTACCTTTACTACATCCCGTATATAACGGTCCTCACCCTACCCATAGCCATGCTGCTGTCCAGCCTCGCGACTATCGGAGGGCTGGTACGTTCCAACGAGCTGCTCGCCTTGAAGGCTTCCGGCATCAGCTCTTTCCACCCGATCAGGACGATCGCTATCCTTTCGCTCTTCGTCACACTTGGGGCGTTTGCTGTCGGCGAGACCGTCGTTCCGCGTACAAACGAAGCAAAAGAGATGATCTGGAACCGTTATATCACCAAAAGCGGATCCGTATCGCGCACGAGCATCATCAACCGCACCCTCGATCTGGGCGAAGGACGGATGCTCTTCGTAAAGCGCTACAACACGACCGAGCAGCAGGCGCTGGATGTTACACTGGCCGAGAGCTCCGGGATCCATGTGAGGCGCCTTCTGCAGGCACAGAGGATGCGCTATCTGGAAGACGAACTCCTATGGCAGTTCGATACAGCCACCGAGAGAATATGGGACGACGGTAAAGAGACATTTCTGGAGCACCGAAGCCTGAAGGAAGACCTGCCGCATCTGAGCCCCGCGGAGCTGGCGGCCCGGCGCAAGGAACCCGAGGAGATGGATTACGCCGAATTGCACGACTACGTAAAGCGGGGACTGGCGCGGGGACGGGACGTCACGCGCGCCCTCGTGGACCTGCACATGAAGGTATCGCTGCCCTTCGCCAACTTCATCATCGTCCTGTTCGGCACCGCCCTTGCAGCGGTGCGCATGCGCACCGGCCTGGCAGTGGGCTTCACAGCCAGCGTCTTCATCTGCTTCTTCTACTACGGATTTATGGAAACCGGCAGAGCCTTCGGTTACAACGGCGACCTCCCGCCACTGATGGCAGCCTGGATAGGCAACCTCACCTTCGGATTCCTCAGTATCTATTTCCTGCGCCGGGCCCGGTTCTAATACCCCTCGAGCAGGTTATTTCATGAACTGCTTTCCAGGTCCTGGCTCAGCCTGTGATGACCCCCCATAACATGTTGATAAGGATTACCGCGAGGGTGATCGGGCAGAGGAACCGGACGAGGAAGCTCCAGATCCTCCGGAATCGGAACACATTCCCTTCGCTTTCCACTTCGGCACTCGCGGCCTTCACACCCCATTTCCACCCTACGAAGATACTGATCAGCATCGCGCCGATGGCCAGTGAGTATTGACCGAATACAACGAAGAGGAACGAAAGGAAGTCCTTCCCTATCCCCGGCAGATCGGTCAGCCAGGAGACGGCGCCGTTCCCCAGAGCGGATGGAATACCCAGCACAAACGCCATACCGCCCAGCATCAGTCCTGCCTTCTTCCTGGAAATCCGCTTCTCATCCACTATGTATGCTACGCCTACCTCCAGCAGCGAGACGCTGGAAGTGATCGCGGCGATCCCCAGCAGCAGAAAGAAGCCGGTCCCGAAGATGATACCGCCGATCGGTGCCGGGGGCATCTCACCCAGCAGAGATGTCAGCACCACGAACACCATACCGGGGCCGCCCTCCTGCAGGCCCAGTCCGGCGTGGAATAGCGTCGGGAAAATGATGAGGCCGGCCAGGATGGCGATCGCCGTATCGAGCCCGCCTACCCACAGAGTGGAGGAGACCAGATTATCCCTCTTCGCGATGTAGGAACCATAGGTGATCATGGTACCCATCCCGAGGCTGAGGCTGAAGAAGGCCTGCCCTGCCGCCGCGAGGACTACCTTCAGATTGATCAGGCTGAAATCCGGCTTAAGATAGAACGCCAGACCCTCTTTCGCCCCCGACAGTGTCACCGCCCGGATCCCGAGAAGGACCAGCAGGATAAGCAGGATCGGCATCAATACTTTTGTCCAGCGCTCTATCCCGTCACGCACACCCCCGACGACGACGTAGACCGACAGCGCCATAAAGACCAGCAGGTAACCGATAGCACTCAGGGGATTCCCCGACATCCCTTCAAAGATGGCCAGTGTATCGACTCCCGGCTTAAAGGTACCAACCATGCATTTCAAGATGTATGCGACGGTCCAGCCGGCGATTACTGCATAAAAGGAGAGGATGATCACACCGGTGGCGACACCGAGCCCGCCCAGGATCTTCCATGACGTCCCCGGCGCCAGCATCTTGAAGGCGCCCACCGGATTACGCCGGGCTGAGCGGCCGATTGTGAATTCGGCCAGCATCACCGGAGCTCCGATAAAAATGACGCAAATCAGATATACCAGTACGAAAGCTGCGCCCCCATTGGCCGCCGTGTTGGTGGGGAATGCCCAGATGTTACCCAGCCCTATTGCACTTCCGGCGGCAGCCAGGATGAAGGTCAGCTTCGATCCCCAGGTATCGCGGGGCTGTGATGGAGTCGATTCCACTTTCTTCTATTATCCTAAAAACT
>JAGLTZ010000107.1 GCA_023135015.1 Candidatus Latescibacterota bacterium | reverse complement strand
TCGGTTTCTCCGACAGGCTCCTAGACGACATCCCGCCGGTCGCTCACCCGGCGGCGATGGAAGAAGGATATTTAGCTCATGCGGCGTCCCGTATTTTATCACATTGGAGGTAATGGATGAGCCCGGAAGCCCAGGCCAAAGTGGCGGCAGAGCGGAAGAAGAAACTCGAGGAAAGCCGGTTCGCGGATGTACCACGTACCGGCATTTCTATGCCTCGCTTCTTCACAACGCCAGGAATCCATCCTAACAACGAGGTGACCTGGGAGAAACGGGATGCGGTGATAACCAATTATAAGGGTGAAACGATTTTCGAGCAGAAGGACATCGAGGTGCCGGAGACGTGGTCACAGCTTGCCACAAATGTGGTGTCCTCCAAGTACTTCGCCGGGCCAGGTGAGACAATCGATCGGGAGGACTCGGTCCGACACCTGATTGAACGGGTTGTAGGCGCAATAGTCGGGTGGGCAAAAGAAGGTAGGTACCTGAAGTCGGAGGAAGACCTCGAGGCGTTCGAGGCTGAACTCACTCACCTGGCTCTGAACCAGTATATGTCGTTCAACAGCCCCGTTTGGTTCAACATGGGGATAGATCCGCGTCCCCAGTGCTCCGCCTGCTTCATCAACTCGGTCGAGGATTCAATGGAATCGATCCTGGAGCTGTCCAAGACCGAAGGGATGCTCTTCAAGTACGGCTCCGGGACCGGATCCAACTTCTCGCCACTGCGCTCCTCGAAAGAGAAGCTGTCAGGAGGAGGGATCCCCTCGGGGCCGGTCTCGTTCATGAAAGGCTACGACGCCTTTGCCGGTGTCATCAAGTCGGGCGGCAAGACCAGGCGCGCCGCCAAGATGGTGATTCTGAATGTTGATCACCCCGATGTCATCGAGTTCATCAACAGCAAGGCGAACGAAGAGAAGAAGGCATGGGCTCTGATCGACTCCGGTTACGACGGGGCGCTCGACGGCGAGGCTTACGGCTCGGTCTTCTTCCAGAATGCCAATCACTCTGTGCGCGTGACCGACGAGTATATGCACGCCGTCGTAAACGACGAGGAGTGGACTCTCAAGGCGGTGACAACCGGCGAACCGATAGAGACGGTCCGTGCCCGCGAAATAATGAGCCAGATGGCCGAGGACGCATGGATGTGCGGAGATCCTGGAATCCAGTACGACACGACTATCAATGACTGGCACACCTGCCTTGCCACCGATCGGATCCACGCCAGCAACCCCTGCTCTGAATACATGTTCCTCAACGACACGGCGTGCAACCTCGCCAGCCTCAACCTGATGAAGTTCAGGACCGAGGAAGGCGGGTTCGACATCCCGGCCTTCATGCAGGCTGTCAAGGTGACCCTGCTCGCGCAGGAGATCATAGTTGATAACGCCCTCTACCCGACCGAAGCCATTACACAGAACTCATACGATTTCCGCGCGCTGGGGCTGGGCTATGCCAATCTGGGGGCCCTGCTCATGATCCGGGGCCTTGCTTACGATTCCGATGAGGGTCGTAACTTCGCTGCGGCAATAACCAGCCTTATGCACGGGACCGCATTCCATACGAGTACCCAGGTGGCGGCGAGCCACGGGCCTTTCACAGGCTACCCCGAGAACGAAGAGAGCATGCTGCGTGTTATCAACAAGCACCGTGACGCATCCTACCGCGTGCCCGATGAAGGAGTGCCACCCGCCCTTCAGACAGCTCACCAGGAGATCTGGGACCAGGTTGTGGAGATGGGTAAGGAGCACGGTTTTCGAAACGCCCAGGTCACGGTCCTGGCCCCTACGGGGACGATCTCTTTCATGATGGACTGTGATACAACCGGTATCGAGCCCGATATCGCCCTGGTGAAGTACAAGAAACTCGTGGGCGGCGGGATGCTAAAGATGGTAAACCGTACCGTTCCGCTGGCCCTGCAGAATCTGGGATACGAGCCGGACGAGATAAAGACGATCGTTAATTATATCGATGAATTCGACACGATCGAGGGCGCCCTGGGGCTCCAGGAGGAACACCTGCCGATTTTCGACTGTGCCTTCAAGCCGGCAGGGGGACTGCGCTCCATCTACTGGATGGGGCATATACGCATGATGGGCGCCGTGCAGCCGTTCCTCTCGGGGGCCATCTCAAAGACTGTGAACATGCCAAACGACGTCACCACCGAAGATATCGAGAAGGCGTATATCGAAGGTTGGCGCCTGGAGCTGAAAGCGCTGGCCATCTACCGTGACGGCTGCAAGCGTACCCAGCCGCTCAACACGGCCGCTGAGGGAAAAGAAGCGGAGAAGGGTGTGGAGACCGGCAGGGATAGTGAGGCGATGGCTATGCCGACCCGCCGCAGGCTTCCCGACGAGCGCCAGAGCATCACACACAAGTTCACGGTTGGAGGAAACGAGGGGTATATCACCGTTGGCAAGTATGGGGATGGCCAGCCGGGTGAGATATTCATCACCATGTCGAAGGAGGGCTCCACAATCTCCGGCCTGATGGACACGATCGCTACCATGACCAGCATGGCACTGCAGTACGGCGTGCCGCTCAACGTGCTTGTGAACAAGTTTAGCCATATGCGATTCGAGCCTTCCGGATTCACTAATAACAAGGAGATCCCCATCGCCAAGTCGGCCATCGACTATGTCTTCCGCTGGCTGGCTTTGAAGTTCCTGCCGGTGGACGAACATAGCGCGGTGGTCTCGGAGGAGGTTGTGAAGGCCCGCGCCGAAGATATTGCCAGACGCGAGAAAGCCGACAAGGCGACGCAGAAAGAAAAAGCCCCCGGTGCCTCTGAGGTCGATACTCTGGAGAGCAAGCCGAAGGCGGAACCAAACGTGGGGTTCCTGCCACAGCACATGGAAGCGAGCCAGTCACACCTCATTCAGGCACAGGCGGACGCCCCCTTCTGTTTCAACTGCGGGAGCATCATGGTGAGAAGCGGGTCGTGCTATAAGTGCCTGAACTGCGGCGCAACCAGCGGCTGCTCATGAGCAGGCAGCCGGCTGTGCGGGTGGGGCGAAGCAGACCGGATTGGCACCAACCTCTTCAATGAACCGATTACCTTGTCGCTTGCTTAAACGCCCTTAATGTGCGAAAAGTTCGGTATGGAATTCACACCCAACTATGATCAGAGCCACCTGGTGGTGGCGGCGGTGCGTATACTCGCCCACAAAGATGAAAAACCTCCGACCATGGAGGAGATAGGCGAACTGCTGGGGATCTCTCATGAGGTTATTGGGGCTGTAGCCCGGGCCCTTGATAGCAGGGGGATCGTCAAGATCCATATGACTCCTTTCGACACCCGGGTTGAGGTGGCCGACCACGCCGCCCTGGAGGAACTCCCCCGCGAAGATACCGGCGCTGCGATGAAGGAGGAGGTCGGCGCCTTCCTGGAACGCACAAAGGAAAAGCAGGAGAAAATCGAGAAGCTCTTTGGGGAGGAGGAATACCAGGAGAGGAAGAAGAAAAAGCAGGCCGGCCTCGAGGCCCAGCTCAAGGAGTTCCAGAAGAAAAAAGAGGTCGATCCCTTTGCAAAGCCGGATGCCGGGGCTGAGGAGGAGGAGGACGAATCCCAGGAGGAACAGTAGTCCATATTGACAGATATCCGCCGAACCCTATGTGACTAAAGGTGGCGATGCCCGACACCCCGAGCAGTAGAAAAGCCGTGGGAAGCTATCCCCGCCGTTATCGGAGCTGGCTCGCCCCCGCCGTCCAGGCCCTTATGCTGATGGGGGTATGGCTGCTTCTCAGCGGCCATTACGATGCCTTTCACATATCCCTTGGTGTCTTTTCCGTCGGCCTCGTGATGGTCCTCAACAGGGGGCTGTATAGGGTCCGGCTCTATCCCGGTGATGTGCACAGGGACCTGCAGTTCGGACGTCTATTCATCTATGTCTTCTGGCTGGCAAAGGAGATAGTCGTGGCGGCGCTCCAGGT
Source organism: Candidatus Latescibacterota bacterium (assembly GCA_023135015.1). GTDB lineage: Bacteria > Blakebacterota > Blakebacteria > Blakebacterales > Blakebacteraceae > JAGLTZ01. The sequence goes on along the minus strand of JAGLTZ010000107.1, from coordinate 5,535 downwards.
TGCCCGCTACGTGCTCGACCCCAAGATGCCAATCGATCCCTCGTTCCTTGAGTTCCACGCCGAGCTCCCCAATGCCAGCTCGCAGGTAGTCCTGGCGAATTCGATTACCCTGACCCCCGGGACACTGACAGTTGATATCACCGAGGGAGTTTTTCTGGTCCATTCTCTCTCGGACGCTTCATCGGCAAGCCTGGTGGAAGGCACGATGCCGAGGAGGGTGGCAGAGCTGTTTGAAGGGGACGAAAGCGGCGAAGTCACAGGTGTGAAGATTATCAAGTCGGCGGGGGAGCTTTAGGTGGGCAGAGAGTTTGTATACGTCGCGGTCATACTGACCATCATCATTATCATCCCGTTTTACCGTGTTGTGAAGGGTCCGACCCTCTTTGACAGACTGCTCGGGGTGGGCGCCATAGGAACGAAGACGCTGGTACTGATATGCCTGGTCGGGTTCGTGTATGGACGGATCGACATGTTTATCGACATCACCCTCGCCTATGCGGTCCTGAACTTCATAGGCAATATCGCTATCGCGAAATATTTCATTCACCCGAGAGCAGATTCCGAAGGGAGTCCGTGATGGATCCCCTCCGGATCATATCGATGCTGGTTGTTGCGGCCGGAGCCTTCTTCCTACTGGTGGGCAGTGTGGGCATAATCCGGCTTCCCGACTTCTATGCTCGCACCCACGCAACAAGCAAGAGCGACACGCTGGGTCTGATGCTGGTCCTGGCGGGACTCGCTATATACGAGGGTTTTGACCTGAACAGCGTCAAACTCCTCCTCGTCCTGGTCTTCGTCGTACTCACCAATCCTGTCGGAGCTCATGCACTGGCGCTGGCGGCCCAAAAATTCGGGTTGAGACCGACCTTTGCCGGGGAACCGAGGGATGCGGGTGCTGCGGAACTGGTCGATGCGGTTGCAGCAAATCAGGAGGAGGAGGAGGAGGAGGAGGAGGAGGAGGAGGAGGGTTCCTGAATGCATTGGGAATTTGAACTGGTCATCCTCGTCTTCCTGCTTGCGGCGGCCATCGTCGCGCTGCGTTCCAAAGACCTGCTGGCAGCCGTGGTCACCCTGAGTGTCTACAGCTTCATGGCGGCACTGATCTGCGCGGTGATGGGAGCCGTGGACGTTGGATTCACCGAGGCGGTGGTGGGGGCGGGAATAACAGGTGTGCTGTTCATTGTGGCGATCTACCAAACAGAGAGGAAAAGCGTAGATTGAAACGGTTTGTACTGCTCGTGCTGATCGCTTTCGGGGCGCTGATGTTCTACGGCGTCTCCACTCTCCCAGACCGGGCCGACCCCCGTGCTCCTGCCAACCTGGAGGAGAGCGCCGCCGGTTCCCCCGTTGCCCAGGACTATTACATCAGGCACGCATATGAGGACGCCCACACACCGAATATGGTAACGGTGATCCTGGCTGACTACAGGGCGTACGACACGCTGGGGGAAACAATGGTGATCTTCGCGGCCGGTCTCGCATGCTTCCTGATCCTGCGCAGAAGGCGCCAGGAAGATCTGGAGGAATGGGAAGAGTCGGAAGGATTAGAAGAGTCAGAAGAGTCAAAAGAGGATGGAACGCGGTCGTGAGGGGATCGATCCAATGAGAGGATATTATGACGACCGCATCGTAGCGCTCTCGAGCAGGCTCGTGGTGCCCTTCATTCAGCTGTTTGCGCTCTACGTCGTCTTCCACGGCCACTACAGCCCGGGGGGCGGGTTCCAGGGAGGGGCGATGCTGGCGGCCAGCTTCCTTCTTATCCGGCTCTCGGTCGGAAGCGACGGGGCTCAGCTCCAGTTCCGGAAAGGGTGGGGGACGCCCGGAAGCTCCATCGGCACGTTGATTTATCTGGTGACTGGATTATCGACGCTGCTGCTCGGCGGATACTTCCTCGACTATTCCCAGCTTCCCCTGGGTATGGGCGAGAGCGAGACCCGATCCATGGGGATACTGATCGTTGAGATAGGAGTAGCCGTTGCAGTTGCCTGCACGCTGACTGCCATCTACGACGACCTGGTCGGAGAAGAGGGACGAAGAGGGAGTCCGCACGATGCTTGATTTCTTCCTGGGACACTATGCCTACCTCTTCCTGGTGGCGCTCTTCGTGGTGGGGCTTTACGGGGTAGTGACCAAGCGTAATCTCGTCAAGAAGCTGATCGGCCTGAATATCTTCCAGTCGGCGATAATCCTTATTTATGTGGCAGGCGCTTCGAAATGGAACGCCACTGTTCCTATTCTGGAGGGTTCTGGCGCATCATATGGTGACGCCGGTGTGGCTCAGGAAGCCGCGCACGGTGCGATCGAGGCAGCACATTATATAAACCCGCTTCCCCATACGTTGATGCTGACCGCAATCGTCGTTGGAGTTGCCACAACAGGGGTAGCACTGGCACTGCTTATCACTATCCACCGGCGGTACGGCACCCTGGACGAGTCTGAGCTCCTGGAGCGCATGAGTTGATGGCCGGCTTCATAATATGATCGATCAGAACCTGCCGGTTCTCGTTCCCGTACTCTTCCTGCTGGCGGCCCTGCTGGCTCCCCTGCTCGGACAGTGGAGGCGAGGTCTCTCCTATCTCGTTGCGCTGCTTGCTTCACTGGTCAATACGGCCGTTGCACTTTACAGCCTCTACTACGTGGTGGTGAACGGGATCGTACGTCACAAGTTCGGCGGATGGGTTCCCCCTATCGGCATCGAATACGTTCTCGACCCTCTGGCAGCATTCATGATCGCTGTGGTTACAGTGGTTTCCCTGGTGGTCCTGGTCCACTCCCGCCAGGTGGTGAAGGTCGAGCTGGCGGGCAGGGATGTTCCATTCTACGGGGTGGTGATGCTGCTTCTGGCCGGGTTCTGTGGCATCGTGGTTACAGGCGATTTGTTCAACCTGTATGTATTCCTGGAGATCAGCTCTCTTGCGACATACGCCCTCATTGCCGCCGGGGAGAAGCCGGCGCCGGTAGCCGCATTCCGCTACCTGATCATGGGTACGATCGGGGCCTCCTTCTACCTGTTCGGGCTCTGGTTCATCTATAATATGACCGGGTCGCTGAACATGGCCGACATAGCAGCCATACTCCCGGGAGTATACGGGGAGACGGGTGTGATCATCGGGCTGCTGCTCATGGTCGTGGGGATCGGGATCAAGATGGCGCTCTTCCCGCTGCACGGCTGGCTTCCCGACGCCTATACTTATGCATCCTCGGCCAGCACAGCTTTCATCGCGCCCATCGGCACCAAGATCGGGGCCTACGTCCTGATCCGCATTCTTCTCTATGTCTTCGAGCCGGGGTACTTCAGCTCTCAGATTCCGCTGGCTGACGTGATCATGTGGCTGGCGGCAGCGGGCATCCTCTATGGATCGGTTATGGCGATTGCCCAGAAGGAGCTGAAGAGGATGCTCGCCTACAGCAGTATTGCACAGGTCGGCTACATCGGGCTCGGCCTGGGTCTGGCCAATCCGCTCGGGCTGATCGGGGCCGTCCTCCATGTCCTCAACCACGCCTTCATGAAGGCGTGCCTCTTTCTCGTGGCGGGAAACCTCCGGGTCACGATCGGACATTCGGATATATCCAGGTTCGATGCCGCCCTGCGCAGGAAAATGCCCTGGACCATGGCGGCTTTCACCGTCGGTGCGCTGTCGATGATCGGTATCCCTCCGACCGCCGGTTTCTTCAGCAAGTGGTACTTGGTGCTGGGAGGTATCGACAGGGGTGCGTGGATCATGGTGGTGGTGATCCTGGTCAGCAGCCTGTTGAATGCCGTTTACTTCTTCAGGGTGCTGGAGAACACCTACTTCAGACCCGCCCTCTCGATGGATGAAGCGATGGGTGACTACGACCATCCCGATGCGGACATTGAATCGTTCCCCCGGGAGGAGGTCGCCCCCTCGATGCTCGTACCGACCCTTGTTCTGGGCACGGGGATAGTGCTACTGGGGATCTTTAACGCGTTCATAGTCAGCGCCGTCATCAGGCTGATGGTGCCCGCAGGACTATAATGTACGAATCGTACGTACCCCTGTGGGCTGTTATGGTCTCGATGGTGGCGGTTGTGCCGATTCTGCTCAGCTCCCGCCGGCCCAACCTGAGAGAATTCTGGACCGTCGGAGCGGCCCTGGTCAAATTCGGGCTGGTGCTCTCATTGCTGCCGGGCGCGATTGCCGGCCGTATAGCACACGTGGAGATCCTGCAGGTAGTCGAGGGGGTGGAACTGGCGCTGCGGGTCGATCCTCTGGGCATCTTCTTCGCGCTCGTGGCCTCTGGCCTGTGGATACTGACGTCTGTCTACTCGATCGGCTACGTGCGGGGGCTGAATGAGAAGAAGCAGACCCGTTACTTTACATGCTTTGCGGTCTGCCTCTCCTCAACCATCGGCATCGCCTTCTCTGCGAACATTGTAACCTTCATCGTATTCTATGAGATCCTGACCATCGCAACCTACCCTCTGATCATCCACGAGGAGACACCCGAGGCGCTCCGTTCCGGCCGGAAGTACCTGTTCTATACATTGACCGCCGGTGTTGTGCTCATGGCGGCCGCTGCCTGGACACACCGGCTCGCGGGAGGCCTCGACTTCGTTCCCGGCGGTCTCCTGCGGGGGGTGGACGCACCGGCGTCGACAATAAGGATTCTCTTCCTCCTCTTTATCGGCGGTGTCGGTGTAAAGGCGGCCATCATGCCGCTGCACGCATGGCTCCCTGCAGCCATGGTTGCCCCGACGCCGGTCAGCGCCCTGCTGCACGCCGTGGCTGTCGTGAAATCGGGAGTGTTCGGGGTGGTTAGAGTAGTGGGGTTCGTATTCGGGCCGCAGGTAATGCAGAGCTGCGGGGTGGATCAGGCTTTGATGGTTGCGGCCGCGATAACGATAATCGTGGCTTCGATAATGGCGCTGGCCCAGGACAACCTGAAGATGCGTCTGGCCTACTCCACGGTAGGGCACCTCTCATACGTCGTGCTGGGAGCGGCTATCCTCTCGCCCGAGGCGTTTACGGGCGGCGTGCTCCACATCGCCAGCCACGCCACCATGAAGATAACGCTCTTCTTCTGCGCCGGGGCTATCTACGTCAACGTCCACAGGCAGAATATCAGCGAGCTGGACGGGATCGGTCGCGCCATGCCGTGGACGATGGGGGCTTTTGCCGTGGGCAGCATCGGTCTGGCCGGTTTGCCGCCTGTAAACGGTTTCGTCAGTAAATGGTATCTGGGGCTCGGGGCTGTGGGAGCCGGGCACAAGTTGGCCCTGGCTGTCTTCCTGGTAAGCGGACTGCTGAACGCCGCCTACTTATTCCCGATCGTGCACCGTGCGTTCTTTCGCGGCTCAAACCAGTATGAAGGAGAAAGGGAGGCTTCACCGCTGATGGTGGTGCCTCTGGTGATTACAGCCCTCCTCTCGGTCTTCTTCTGCCTGTGGCCCAACGGACTGGTTCACCTCTACGACCTGGCAGTCATGATCACCGGCAGCGTATTCGGAGGCGGGCTATGAAGCGCTGGCACTGGATAACGCTGGCTATACTGGTCGCAGCCTCAGTCGTTGCC
>JAGLTZ010000106.1 GCA_023135015.1 Candidatus Latescibacterota bacterium | reverse complement strand
CATCCGCCGGCTGCCCGCCTCCCTCGGGATAGAAGGCCGTTCGATCCAGAATCACACCGACACCTTCCCCGTCGAGCTCGCATACTTCGAGCACGGTGGCTCTGAAGGCCTCCAGGGTCGGATCCTCCCAATAGAGCTTTACGGTTTCACCGTTGTAGCCGGGCACGGTCACCCCTACCAGAGCAGCAGGTATGTCGCCTTCAGCATCAGGGTCCGGTCGGTCGCGATCGGATCGAATTTCAGACCCGTGTCGTAGTTCTCGTTGTAGACCAGGTATATTTCTGTGCCATCGCGGATAATCCAGTGGAGCAGGTAGTTGGAGACAATGGCGTTCCGGCTGTCATTGTACTGTATGTAACCCTTCACGAACAGGTTCGGCGTGAAGGCGTACTGTCCCCGGAAGCTGACTGTGCTGGTTGTGAAACTCCTGATCAGGACAGAGCCTGACTTCAGGTCGTCCACCTCCGCCGGGTCTGTAGTACCGATGTTCCAGAGCCTGTTCCTGTTCAGGCCGATATCCAGGCTCAGATGAGGATCGGGCTGGAAGGTAACGTTGATATTCCCACTGACCCTGTGGCCGTTGTAATAAGTGCCGGCCGACCCGCCCCCTCTGAACCTGAGTGGCTTCCGGCCGTCGGTGGAGCCGTGGAAGTTCACACCTGTCCACTCATAGGGACCGGCCGGGATCACAACCACATCGTCACTGTCGGGGTCATGGTATATCGAGAAATCGTAGTCAAGCAGGTCCCATTCCCGGCTCAATGTGATGTTGATGTTGGAGGTGTTCTCCATTGAGAACCGGGTTCGGAATGAAATCTCGCGGGTGAGGAGTCGATTCCCCATGTCGGTAAGGTAGGAGCCTTCGGCAGTCAGACCGATCTGCCGGATCCCAAACACCTCGGGCCTGGGGCTCCACTCCAGCTCACCGGAGGTCTCTTTAACCCCGATCCTGCGGACATATCCCATCTCGTTTGCCAGGAAATCGTCTCCCACCTTCCTGTGAGAGATATTGAAATCGTACAGGTCGGTATCGTAGTCGAACCTTCCCGAGTAGGCGAGTGCATCTCCGGTGATCCTCGGATCGAAGATTCTTGCGATTTCGCCGGTTATCTTCGTGACCTCATTCAGGGCCAGGTTGGCGTCGAACCGCAGCGACCGGTTGTAATCTTCTGAACGGGGGTCCTTGCTCATCACCAGCATTCCTACCGATGAACGCTCGAACACGTTGCGGCGCAGAGTGACCACAGACCATGCGGTCGTGCTTTCGAAAGTCGAATCTGACAGGGTCTTCTCACTGGTGAACACGTTGAGGGCGCCCACCGTCCACGGTCCCATCCTGCCAGTAAGCTTACCTCCACCCACTATAGGCACTTCCTCGCCGGTGGAGGAAAGCCCGATCCGACGGCTGTAGAAGAGCTGGAGGTCGGGGCCGCCGCCGAACCCACCGCCTCCCCCACCCATGCCGCCGAACCCACCGCGTCCCCTCCCACCCTTACCGAATATCCCGGCTCCTTCCAGAAAAAAGTCCCTTTTCTCCGGGAAGAAGAGGCTGAAACGACTCAGGTTCACCCTCTCCTGGTCGGCTTCGACCTGGGCGAAGTCGGTATTCACAGTTAGATCCAACGTCAGGTTCGGGGAGGGCACATACTTGATATCGAGGCCGGTGTCAGTGACGCTGTTGGTCGTGATCGCAGGCTCACCGGGATCGGGCGAAAGATCGCGGTCCCGGGCTGCGCCTCCCAGCACGTACGGCTTCACCTGGAGGTTGGTGCCCTGGTCGAGCCCTGAGAGCCCCTCGAGCGTGCCGGCGTTCGAAAGGCGTTGGAGTCCGAACCATCCCAGATTACGGGGAGTCGGGACCCAGTACACCTCTTCGTTGTTCTTCCTGATTGTGCGCCTGAAGTTGATACCCCATACCTGCTCGCCGTCGGCCGATACAAAGCGCAGCTGACTCAGCGGGATCGCGATCTCGGCTGTCCAGCCTTCATCGTCCACGGATGTCGCTACCTCCCAGACAACATTGAAGTCGGTGTTTACGTTGCGGCCCTCATCGGTAATGAAACCGTCAGATCGGGCTCCGGCCGGGTTGACGTTGAAGATAAATGCGTTCCGCCGGTCCAGAAAGGTGTCCAGAACAAAAGCGAAATGGTCATCCTGATGCAGGCGGCCGTCACGGCGAAGCTGGGTAACGACCAGCCTCTCCGGTTCTGAATCGAACATCCGGGCGCCTATATACAGGGTCTGACGGGTGTAGAGGATCCTGACTTCAGTACGTTCGGTGGCCGGAGCGCCCTCGGATGGCTCCCGCTGTGTGAACCCCGTCGCCGGTCGGGCCTGCAGCCACACCGGTTCATCAAGTCGGCCGTTCAGAACGGGGGCCCGCTCCACGAACCGGGCGCCAACTACATAATCGGCGGGATTGTATTCGCCTATCCCCTGCTGAGCGTTTACGGTCCCAAGCGGAAGAGTCACCAGGATCAGAACTGGCAGGCCGGTCACCCTGAGCATGTGCCACACTGTAGGTATGGAAGCCCAGCTGGCCCCAGGCCGGTCCCTGTTACAACAGCTATAACGGGCTTCCCGTGAGCCACTCATATATCTTCCTGTACCTCCGGGATGTCTCCGCGACCACATCCTCGGGAAGCTCCGGCCCGGGATCGGTTTTATCCCAGTCGAGTGTCTCCAGGTAGTTGCGGACGTACTGTTTGTCGAGGCTCTCCTGGGATACGCCCGGCGTATATGTTTCAGCCGGCCAGAATCGTGAAGAGTCGGGTGTGAGCAACTCATCGATCATCAACAGCTCCCCGTCGATGAGTCCGAATTCGAATTTGGTATCAGCTATGATGATACCCTTCCCAGCCGCCTCCTCCGACCCTTTCAGATATACCTCGAGGGAGAGGTCCCTCAATCTGGCGGCGAGCTCAGAACCGATTATGGATTCCATCCTGTTGAATGAGATGTTCTCGTCGTGCGTGCCGCGCTCGGCTTTTGTTGCAGGAGTGAAAATCGGCTCGGGCAGCCTGTCGCACTGCCGCAGCCCCGATGGAAGCCCGATTTCACTGATGGACGATTCCTGTTGATACTCCTTCCACCCCGACCCGGCAACGTAGCCCCGCACGACGCATTCCACCGGCAGCGGCTCACACCGCCGGACGAGCATGCTCCTGCCGGCCAGCTGGTCGGCATGTTCCCGGGCCTCGACCGGATACTCCTCGGGCGAGACCGAAACCATATGGTTCCCGACGACAGAGGACATACGGGAGAACCAGTAGGCGGAGATCTGCGTCAGCACCTTGCCCTTGTCGGGGATCGGTGTCGGCAGGACCACATCGAAAGCCGACAGCCGGTCTGTGGCCACAATGAGAAGATGGTCGTCGAAATCGTAGATGTCCCGGACCTTGCCCCGGCCGGCCAGCGTCATCCCCTCGAACTCAGTGGTCAGAATCGGTTCCATACATCCTCCTGGGGCGGGAACGAGTAATTTTACACTTCTGCAACAGTCAGTTTATTTTCAGGAAATCTGCGGTAGATCTCACCGGGTGGCCTCGACAAGACACCGGGCGGCGTCTCCGGGATCATCTGCCTCAAAAATGGCGCGCGTGCACGCCACGCCGGCGGCACCGGCGGCCAGCACTTCGCCGGCGTTTTCCGGAGTGATCCCTCCTACCGCCAGAACGGGAACCCACCTATCCGCACAGACAACACCTAGCGCGTTAATACCAAGAGGCGGCCCGAACTCATCCTCATCGGGTGACGAGTAGAGAGGACCGAACAGGGCGTAATCGGCCATCCCGGCCGAGGCGCGCGCCACATCAGCCCTGTTGTGTACCAGGACCCCGATAAGAAAATCGTCTCTTTCGAGGCGCCTGGCAAGCTCTCGTGCCGCCTCCGGATGGAGAGCGTCATCATCCAGATGCACACCGTGGGCGCCAGAGCTCAATGCAATATCCAGTCGATCGTTCACGAACACGCGTGCTCCGAACTCTTCGGCAAGTGAGAGGATCTCAACCACGAAACCGAGAAGTTCCCGGGCCATCCACTCCTTCTCGTGTACCTGGACCGCTTCCACTCCGGCCACAAATGCCTGGTGTATGACCTCGAGGGTGCGCTCACGCCCGTAACGCTGTACGTCGGTGATCAGGATTGTTCTCACGGGTGCTTTCAGTTCAGTGTCTCCTTTACAATAAACAGACGGTCGGGCATGTCATTTCTCATTGCGGTCGGGCACCAGCACCGTAAGCAGTGTTATATTACCGGAAAAAGTGGTCAACTCGACCGAGGCTTCAGGCCGGCGATAAACGCCCGTCAGGGAACGCCGACTGGTCCGGGTACCGGTCAGGGTCAGCTCCAGAGGTGCCGAAATGCTGCCCGAAACGGTACTGAGGCTCACCCGGAATCCTCCCCCTTCCCCGGCCACAAATTCAATGTCGCCCGAATGGCTGGTAAGCTGATACCGTGCCCCACTTCCGACCGCCCCCTCACAGTGAATGTTGCCGCCTGTATTATTGGCCCACACTTCCGTCAGATTACCGCCCCTGATGGTTATGTCTCCGGATACACACGTGGCCCTGATGCGATCATCCACACCGGTCAATACAATATCTCCGGAGACAGTGTTGGAATCCACGCCCCGGCCCGTTCCACTGATCGTGATATCTCCCCTGACCGAACCCGCTGACACCGAGCCACCTATATTATCGGTGGTTATACTGCCGCTGGCGGTCTCAAGGTTGACATCCTGTTCTATGCCAGACACACGGATGCTTCCCGAGGTGGTGCGAAGGTTCACCCTGACATCCCGTGGAACCTCCACAGAGTAGGTTACGCTGACCGGTATCCGCTCCAGGTTGCCTGCCCGCTGCATCTCTTCGACAGAGGGTTGCCGGGTTCTGATACCCACACTATCACTGCGTGTTTCCACTTCGATAACCGTAAACTCCAGCAGTGCGGCAGCTTCAGCCGCATTGGCCACCTGTACACGCTTGACCCCGCTGATCCGGACAAAACGCCCTGAGGTACCTGTGACGGTGATGTCCCCCGACACATTAGTTAGCTGGAACACTCCACCGGCGGTCACCTCCAGACGGCGTTCGAATGTACTGCTATGCTGTGTTTTAGCCTCGGAAGGAAAGATTCCAGAAAACAAGACAGTGGTAAGAACCGCCGCCGGTACTATCCCTACTGACTTATGCCGCTGATCGTCGCACCGCATTGGAGGGCGCTGGACACCGGATCACTTCCGGAGACTAGCGGGGGTAAATTCTTACGCTCCCCGACCCGGTGTCAATGTAAATACGCCCGTTCCCATCTCCGATCTGACCACGGATATACGTTCGTGTCTTCTTGAAATATTCAATCGGGACGTCAACAGAGATCCCGCCGCTTCCGACATCGATCTCGATGTCCGCCCCTAGCGTGGAGGGCACATGGACGGTAACCCCGCCTGAGCCGGTATCGATTACCAGGCTGCGTATATTACTCATCAGGTCGAGTTCCACCGAACCACTTCCGGTATCCAGACGGATATCCCTTCCCTGAACCCTCTCGATATTGATGCCGCCCGATCCCGTATCAATATCAATATGCCTTACCTCGATCCTGTTCCCCTTAACCCGGCCCGAGCCGGTATCAACCCTCAATTCGTCCCCGGTAATGCCCGATAGATCTACACGGCCTGAGCCTGTGTCTATGTCTACATCTCCTTCCGCATCGTTTACCGTCACACGGCCGGATCCGGTATCAACCAGTAGTGGTCCCCTTACACCGTCCACCTTCACATTACCGGAGACGGTATCCAGTCGGAAATCGCCCGCGATATTCTCGGCGTCAATCCTGCCGACGCCTATATAGGTAGCGACTTTTTTCCCTTCCGGCACTTTCACCGTGATATCGGCATAAGCCCGCAGCCCCCTCCCCGATCCGGTGATAGTGACGCGGCGGCTGCCGATAGGGGAGCCGCCGAAGGTTCCATCCCTGCGGACCCGTATGGTAGTTCGGGAGAACCGGCTCACCTCAGTATAAACGATCCGGCTGGATGGGTAGATAACCCTCAGGGTCGGGCGGCCGTCGATCATACCGCTCTCTATCTCCAGCTCCCCTGAATCATCTCCCACCAGTGTAACTTCGACCACCACTTCTGAGCCGCTGCCTCCCTCGACCTTCATCTTGCCGGCCAGGTTGTAGACAGCCACGTGCTGTCCGACAAGTACATACTGCCCGTTTTCCTGTGCGAATGCAGTCGAGTCAACAACTCCGGCAGTAAGGAAAAAAACTGCCGTAAGAAGGATACGCCTACTGTTCAGGAACATCTGAAAGAACACCCCCCTCTGAATACAATCGGAATCTCTCTAGTCACTCATAATGGAAATACGGATTGCGGGACAGTGAAGTTTCACCTTCCGCGTTGACACCTGCTATTGGTTCGAGTGACTTTTAAACGTAAATATCAAATAGGATTTTTCACAAAGGCCTCACGAGGTAGTGATGATTCAGAAAAACCGCATCCCGGCAGTCGTTTCCGGTCTGCTCTCGGCCCTAATCCTCCTGGCGCTGCCTGCCGCGGCCCAGGAAGGGGCGCCCCGGATCAGCGCGGGGCTGCCGCTCAGCCGTGCCGAGGGCCAGGCAATACTCGAGGAGCTTTCAGGCGAGATAGCGATGCATCACGTGCGGCAGATCGCACAGTATCACAGGATACAGGCATCCCCGATGATGCGGGAATCGGCCCAATACGTGCTTGGGCAACTCCGGCAATACGGGCTCACGGATGCCGCCATGGAGTCTTTTCCATCCGACGGGCACAGATCGTACCTGACCTGGCTCTCCCCCGTAGGCTGGACTATTGAAGAGGCCGAGCTGTGGCTGGTTGCACCACAGCGCAGGAGGCTGACCCGCTACAGCGAGATCGCCAACGCCCTGGTCACCCTCTCCGCCTCCGCCGACGAAGAAGGAGTCCTGATTGACGCGGGTACGGGCCTTGACCCCACCTTCTACCAGTCTACGGATGTTTCAGGGAAAATAGTCCTGGCGAGCGGCTACGGGGGCAATGTGCATCGGCTGGCGGTGCTGCGACATGGCGCCCTGGGCGTCGTATGCTGGAACGACAGACCCGAATATCCCGACCAGGTCAGGTACACCGGCATGTGGCCGAAGGCGGGCGAGAGGGAACGGATCCGGTGGGGCTTCAACATCAGCTACCGCACGGCCCGGGAACTTAAGGCCCTGCTCTCAGGGAGCGAGGAGGTACGCCTGCATGCCGTTATCAGGAACGGAAACCTGCAGGACGGCTCGCTCGACATGGTGACAGCAACCATTCCCGGTGACCGCTATCCGGATCAGGAGATACTCCTGATGGCGCATCTCGACCATCCGAAGCCGAGCGCCAACGACAACGCTTCGGGATCAGCGGCGCTGCTGGACATGGCTCGCGGCCTGAAGAAACTAATAGACGGTGGTCGCCTGCCGGGGCCGGCGCGGACCATCCGCTTTCTGTGGGTCGCCGAAATGTACGGTACTGCGGCATGGCTGGATGCCCACCCCGAGGCCGGTGAGCGCATTGCATTCGGTATCAACCTCGACATGGTCGGCACCCCGGCCGGCTACAGCGTTCTCCAGGTCATACAGAACCCCGCGTCCAGCTCCTCGATCCTCGATCAGGTGGTGTCTGAGGCCGCTTTGTGGGTATCTGGCCTCAACGTTCACGAACCGAGGGGGACATCGCAGCCGATGAACTACAGGGTCGTGCCATATTCGGGAGGCTCCGACCACTATATGTTCATCGACGGCGCAATCGGTGTTCCCTCGGTAATGCTGAACACCTGGCCCGATCCCTTCTACCATACAAGCGAGGACACTCCCGACAAGATCGACCCTACAGCGCTGAAGCGCGCCGAGCTCATCGCTGCAGCAACCGCATGGTCCCTTGCCGTCCTGGAGCCTTCCCAGGCCGACGACCTCCTGGAAATGCAGGTGGCGGGGGCTCTCGAGCACCTTGCCCTCGACCAGAGGAAAGCCGTGGAGCTGCTGGAGACCATGGATCGTAGCATGGTGGATGTCGATCTGGCACTCCTGAAGGAGGACGCCGAAGACATTCTTGAAGAGCAGCTCGACCGGGAATTGCGGGCAGTTTCCAGTATGATGCGGCTGGCGGGGACAGGTACCGACTCAACGACCGCGGCTGCTTTTCGGCAGGCGGTCACCCGGGCCTGCGCCCGTCTCGAGTCGCACGGGACTGTTATCAAGGAGAGGGTCATTGAGACCGAACTGAGCCGGATCATGGGCGAGCGCGGTCTGATCAGATTGCCTCAGCTGCTTCCGATCGACAGCACCCCCGAGCGGAAGGAAGCGATGAACCTGGTCTACCGGCGGGCCACCCGCGGCCCCATTACAGACGATTGGTTCCTGGACCACCTGCCAACCGAACGCCGCAGCTACTACCAGGACGGACCCGGAAGAAACCTGTGGCAGCAGTCGACACTGCGTTACGAGATCGTCAATTTCGTAAACGGGGCCCGCAATGCCATCGAGATCCGTAATGCTGTCAGCGCCGAGTTCGGATCCCAGTTACTTGACCTGGTTGTCACATACCTGAAGGATCTGCAGGCGGCGGGACTGTTAGTGGACGCCAGGCTGGGTCCCCCTCAGCGGTAAAACACCGCCAGTGCAGACATCACCTCCCGCTGGTACTCACCACCGGCCGGACGGTTCACCAGGACACCGTTGACTACCAGCGAGGAGGAGCCTCCGCCATCGAGGTTCACAGCCTCGACGCAGCCTAGATCCTGCATGATCGTGGCCAGTTCCATCAGGTCTACCCCCCGGCTCTCAGGTTGACGCCCGTCCACGACCAGCAGCACGAGCTTTCCGTCACAAGTATAACCAGCAGCTGTCCGGGGATGGATCTGCGGGATGGAGCTATCGAAAAACACCTCTTCATCCGAGGTGATCCGGATACTTCCGTTCCAGAGGAGGGCCGGTCCTGCCGCGAGTGCATCGCGGACATTCCACAGACGCGACCGCCGGAAATCGAGAGGCGGAGAAGGAGTCCCGGGCACATTGAACGGAGGTTCTTCCCACTCTAAAAGCGAGTCGTTCCGGCTGGACACCCACGCCACATCAATATGCCCCTCCTTCGTAAATCCAAGTGCGGCACGGGCTGTATGGTAGCGGATCGTATCGCGCCGGACCGAGATGGTGGCCGGGTGGAGAATCTGCCGGTCGATGCAGAGGAGGCCGACGTGCTCGGCCGGTTCGAGATCCATTCGGAAATAACCACCATTGACGACAACCGGGGCGCCAAGCCGGTCGGCGAAGCTGGAAGCGCTCTCTCTCCTGTCGGTATCCTCAGAGACGACCACCCGCGTTGTAATACTGGGGTCGGCCTCGTCAACCAGAACATACCAGGCCTTCAGCGGCAGATCCTGGTTCAACCCCTCATAGACGCGGATGCCCTCTGGAAGACTCTCGTTCAGAGAGCTCAGCGGCTGCCAGTTCATCGGTATCGATGAAAGGTCGGAGCCTCCCGAGCACGAGATCACAGATGCGTACACCAGGAGAAAGCACCACTCTCTCCCGCTCTTTAGCGACATCGCGATCTCCCCTTTATCTCTCCTTTTCCACATCCCAGGCCCGGATGCCGTAGATCATCCAGTCGGGCGCGGGGGCACCCTTCAGGTAATGATCGAAGAACTGCTGCATCCGGACAGTGTAGTCCTTCTGGTTCGGCCTCCTGCGCAGGCCGTGCTCCTCGCCGTTGTAGTTGAGCATGAATGCGACCTTACCCAGACGCCGCAGAGCCATGATGAACTCGATCCCCTGATACCACGGCACCGCACCATCCTCGTCGTTGTGCAGGATCAGGACCGGTGTCGTGATCCTGTCCGCGAAGAAGACGGGTGAGTTCTCTATATAGCGCATCATTCCGCCGTTCCACAGGTTGCGGCCGAGCCGGCTCTGAGTGTGCTCATACTGCATCTGTCGCACCCTGCCGGATGACCACCGGATACCGCTGTAGGCACTGGTCATGTTGGAGACAGGAGCGCCCGACTCGACGGCGGAAAAGATGTCGGTCTGGGTTATCATGTAGGCACCCTGGTAGCCGCCCCACGAATGGCCCTGCAACCCCACCCGCTCTGGATCTACAAAGCCCATATCGATGATCGTCTCCACGCTGGGCACCACGCAGTTCAGAGCGTCCTGGCCGGGGTGGCCGGTGCCGTAATTGATGTCGGGCTGCCAGATGATGTAGCCGTTGCTGACATAGTATGAGGGGTTGATCGAAGTCCCCGGCGAAGGATTCCGGAAGCGGTGCAATCCCTGGGAGAGCTTCTCGTATATGTAGACAAGCATGGGGTACTTCTTCTCCGGATCGAAGTTCTCCGGCCTGACTAATATCCCTTTCAGCTCCACGCCGTCGGCGTTGAAGTAGCGGGCGATCTCTGCATTACCCCAGATGAACGCTTCCCTCTGGGCACCTACATCAGAGAGCTTCTTGAACTGCCTGAACCGCGGATCAGTGAGCCACAGGTCGGGAAACTCGTAGAAACTCTGCCGGGTCAGAAGGATTGCATCCACGTCATCGGCCTTGGCGGGCAACCCGTAGCTGTAGTCGGCCATATGCAGCTCCTGTGGCTGGCGGCTTCCCCGTACCCTGTCGCGGTAAAAACCCTGCGCCATCGTTTCGGTGTTGGTGGTCCGCAGCAGCATCCACTTACTCGGATCGATCGTCTCCTCATCCCGGTCCAGCGAGAAGTAGCGGAAGGAAAGGTTGTTGGCGCGGCCGAAGCCCTCGGTGATGTTCCTCGGGTCCGAACCGTCGGGTTTTATCTCCCAGATGTCGAACTCGTCATTGATCAGGATAGTGGCGTCACCGTCGGTCCAGCCGGCCACACCGTATCCTCCTCGCGGCTGTGGCCTGTCAGCTCTCTTCTGCCACACATCCACTGGCAGAGCGTAGCTGACGTTCGCAGTCGTCTTTTCCGCAATGTCGTATACATGCCAGTGGCGGTCGGTGCCGAACCAGTAGACATACTTCCCGATGGGCGAGAGGCT
>JAGLTZ010000105.1 GCA_023135015.1 Candidatus Latescibacterota bacterium | reverse complement strand
ATATCCAATATCGAATATTCAATTCCCAATTTTCTTTGTAGGGGCAGTTCGCGAACCGCCCCTACCTGAAACCTGAAACTTGAAACCGTGTTTATCCAGAGCTTCTCCCCATGCGCTCCCGCGCGGCCCAAGTGCCCGGATCTGTGCCGTGACCGCGTCCACCACCTCGGTCCACTTGACCGCTTCGGCTGCCGAAACCCAGGAGAATTGCAGCCGTTCCCGCTCAAGGCCCAGGAAGCTCAGTAGCTCGCGGAAGACGGTGAAGCGCCGCCGCGCCAGCAGGTTGCCGCTGACGTAGTGGCAATCGCCTGGATGGCAGCCGGAGACCAGCACGCCGTCGGCGCCCTTCTCGAACGATCGCAGCACGAACCCCGGGTGGATCCTTCCAGAGCACATGACGCGGATCATCCGGAAATGTGGTTCGTGCTGGATCCGGGACACGCCGGCCGTGTCGGCACCGGCATATGAACACCAGTTGCAGGCGAAGACGATGATATTGGGATTCCAGCCCTTCTTCGCCGGCGCCTTCTTCCCGGGAGCCTTCCGGGCGGCAGTCTTTTTTGCCGCCGTCTTCTTTTTCGGAGCCTTTTTTACAACGGCCTTCTTAGCCGGTGCCTTCTTCCCTGGAGCTTTCCGGGCGGCAGTCTTTTTTACCGCCTTCTTCCTGGTTGGAGCTTTCTTCGCCGCTGTCTTTTTGGCGGTTGTTTTTTTAGTCGAGGTCTTCCTGGGCGCGGCCGTCATTGCACTTCCTCCTCGACGAAGGCGGTGTCGATCATGGCCATCAACTGACTGTCAGTGAAATGTCTGGCGGTGATCGCCGAGGCCGGACACCAGGCAGCGCAGGTTCCGCAACCCTTGCAGAGGGAGGGGTTGATCCGGGCCACGTAGGTGTCGGGCCCGATTTCCTCGAGTTCTGCGGCCTTGAAGGGGCAGACCTCAACGCAGGTGCCGCATGCCCGGCACCTTAGCTCGTCCACCACGGAAACTGTCGGTTCTACCCGCACGCTGTCATGGGAGAGCAGCACGGATGCCTTGGCGGCGGTGGCCGAGGCCTGAGCCACCGAGTCCACGATGTCCTTCGGGCCCTGGACGGTACCCGCCAGGAACACCCCCTCCACCACAGTTTCCACGGGCGCCAGTTCGGGGTGGCGCTCCAGGAAGAAGCCGTCGAGGCTGAGACTTGCCTTCAGCATGAGATGGAACTTCTCGGTCTCCGGCTGCTTTGGTCTCATACCGACGCTCAGCACGATCAGGTCGGTCTCCACCTCCAGCTTCTGCCCGAGCAGCTCGTCGTAGCAGTGGATCTTTTCCACCTTCTTATTTCCGATGATCTCGGGCTTCTCATCCGGCGGGATGCGTATGAAGAGCACGCCCTTGCCCCTTGCCTCGCGGTACATCTCCTCCGCGCCGGCGGAGATTGTGCGGATGTCACGGTAGAAGATAGTGGTGTCGATCCCCAGAGAGTTGAGATGCAGCGCCTGTTTGATGGCTGTGGGGCAGCAGTAGCGGGAACACCCGGTGAACCCTTCCAGCTCGCGGGAGCCGACACACAGGATGAACGAGGCGCTCGTCGGTTTATTGCCGTCGATGACCACCTCGTCGTCATGCTCGAAGAAGATGCGTTCCAGTTCCTCACTGGTGATGACGTTCGGCAGCTTGCCGTAGCCGAACTCGCCCGCCGGATCGTACAGTGCGGCGCCGAAGGCGAGGATGATCACCCCCACCTTCATAACCTCATCGGTCTCTCCCGTCAGCCTCACCTCGAAGTTGCCCACGAAGCCAGAGATGTCCTCTACCTCGGTGTTGAGAAGGATCCGGGCGTCGCTTTTCTCCAGCCGCCCGATCTTGTTCTTCAGAACCTCGTCGGCCGAACGCATGTTCGGGTAGAGGACCTTCAGGTTGGGGGAGCGGAGCCGTCCGCCCAGGCTGTCGGCCTTCTCGACCAGGACGACCTGGAATCCCTGTTCGGCCAGGTCGGTGGCCGCCTGGATGCCGGCGATGCCCCCGCCGACTATGAGGGCGGTGCGGACCATCGGCACCTCACCCTCGAAGAGGGGCTCCAGATTGCGAGCCCGGGCCACGCTCATCCTGATGAGGTCGCGGGCCTTATCCTGAGCAAGTTTGGGCTCGTTGGCATGCACCCACGAACACTGGTCGCGGATGTTCACCATGTCGAGCAGGTAGGGGTTGAAGCCGATCTGTGCGCAGGCTCCCTGGAAGACCGGTTCGTGGGTCCTGGGTGTACAGGACGCGACGACGACACGGTTCAGATCGTGTTCTCTTATTAGATCAACGAGCTGGTCCTGACCGGTCTGGGCACAGGCGAAGAGAGATGTGGTGGCGATCGTTACATGGGGGAGTGTCTCCGCGTAACTGGCGAGTTCCTCCACATCCAGCACGCCGCCTATATTCGCTCCGCAACTGCAGACCATCACTCCGATACGCGGCGGGCCGGACAGCTCCATCGGTTCCGGTTTTTCTTCCTCTTCTTCGATACGGGAGCCGGCCAGGAAGAGTCCCGCCCTGGCGGCCGCGGCCGAAGCTTGGGCTACGCAGTCGGGGATGACCTGCGGTCCGACGGCGCTGCCGCACACGTAGATACCCTCCCGGACCGTCTCCACGGCGGACACGGCCGGATCGAGGGGGGTAATGAATCCGTACTGGTTGGTCTCGATCTTAAGGATTTTTGTGAGCTCCGCGGCTCCATCGTTGGGCGCCGCCGCGACCGAGAGTACGACCAGGTCGGCCGGGATCTGCTTCTGCTTGTGCTCGAGCGTGTCCTCCACGAAAACCACGAGGGTATCATCCTCCGGATCCTGTTCGATCTTGGCCGGCCGGCCCCTCAGGTAGGTAGCGCTCTGCTCCTCCACCGAGCGTCGGACGAAATCGTCGAAACCTTTACCGAACGCGCGGAGATCGGTGTAGAGGATGGAGATATCCTCTACCTCGGGATCGTGCTGGCGAATCAGCATCGAGTCTTTCACAGCGTTCATGCAGCAGAAACGGCTGCAGTAGGGACGCCCACCTTCTCCTCGGGCGCCCACGCACTGGATGAATACGATACGTTCCGGAGTCTTCAGGTCAGAGGGCCGGACCACGTGGCCGCTGGTGACACCCGAAGCGTTCAACATCCGCTCCAGTTCAAGGCTGGTGACCACGTTGGGGTAACGTCCGTAGCCGTACTGGCCGAGCTTGCGCGCATCGAATTCCTGGAACCCGATGGCCACCAGGATGGCGCCTGCCTCAACCTCGAACTCCTCGGCCATCATGTCGAAGTCGATGGCGTTTACCTCGCACGCTTCCATACAGTGGCCGCAGGGAAGGTGGGGCAGTGTTAGGTCGGGCTGCTTGCGCAGCTTGGCCGCCCTGACCTTCTCCAGGCGGGTGATCTGTTTCTCGTCCAGATGGGGGAAGAAATTCAGGCAGGACTGGGGGTCGATTACGTAGGCCGCCGGCACCGATTGGGGGAAGGGCCGGTAGATCGCCTTGCGTACCTTCAGACCCATGTCGAACTCGTTGCCGCCGACCTGGGGGCAGGAGTCTACGCACGTGTCGCAGGCCACGCACAAGTCTTCTCTGACGTAACGAGGGTTCTTGCGCACCAGGACCTTGAAGTTGCCCGGACTGCCTTTGCAGCCGACGACCTCGGCGTTGGTGACTACATCGATCAGTGGATGCCGACCGGCATCCATGGCCTTAGGGCC
>JAGLTZ010000104.1 GCA_023135015.1 Candidatus Latescibacterota bacterium | reverse complement strand
CCTTGATATCCACGGAGTGTGTCCTTTCAGGCAATCGGTTCCAGACCGACGCTTTCCCTGAGCCTGTTCGCCTCCTCAAGACTGAGTTCCCGCCACGATCCGTCTGGCAGGTCGTCGGCAGAGAGTCCCCCGAAGCGTCTGCGGTGCAGTTCCACTACAGTGTATCCCAGTGAGGAGAACATGCGTTTCACGATCCGTTTGCGTCCTTCATGAAGTGTAAGAACCACCAGATCCGGCTTCTTGAGCCGGATCGAATCGGGCGTGACCCAACCGTCCTCCAGCAATATCCCCTGCCTCAACCGCTCCACATCTTCGCCACTCACCTCTCGTTCCAGGAGAACAGAATACTCCTTGGACGATTCATATCTCGGGTGGGTGAGCCGGTGGGCCAGTTCTCCATCATCGGTGAGCAGCAGGGCACCTGTCGTATCGGCGTCGAGCCTGCCCACCGGATATAGACGCCTTTCCTTGAAGGCACCCCCCAATAGAGACAGCACAGTTGCGCGGCCTTGAGGGTCGCTTACGGTTGTGATAACGCCTGCCGGCTTATTGAGAAGAAGATAGACCCGGTCCGGGAGCCACTCAATCGGTTTCCCCTCAACCTCCACGGCATCTCTGCCTGGGTCCAGATCGAACCACGGTTCGGTCACCGTCCTCTCGTTGACCGACACCCGGCCTGCCTTTATCAGATCGTCGCACTTCCTGCGGGAAGCCACCCCCGAACTGGCGAGATATTTATTGAGTCTCACGGTTGGTGTCTACACTGATTCCCATAAGGGTGGCCAGCTCGGTCGGATCGGGCAGATCCTGGAGGCTGTTCAGGCCAAAGTACTTAAGGAAGTATGGTGTGGTCCGGTAGAGGAGAGGACGCCCTGGCCCTTCGTCACGTCCCGAAATGGCAACAAGATTTTTTTCCATCAGCGTTTTGAGGGCGCTGTCGGAATTCACTCCGCGGATGGCATCGATATCTGGCCGGATTACAGGCTGTTTGTAAGCAACTATGGCGAGCGTTTCCAGGGCCGCCCGGGAAAGGCGGTGGCTTCGCTTATCCTCCTGAAGTTTTGCGACCAGCTGGGACCATTCCGGTCGGGTGGCCATCTGGTATCCACCGGCGATCTTCAATACCGTCAATGGTCGGTTCCCTCCGCCCCACTCCCGGATAAGCTGCTCAATATACTTATCCACCTGGCCCGGTGTGATCTTACCCTCTCCTTGCAGCCAGCCACCCTCCTCAAGCAGACGGGCAATCTGGTAGGAAGAAACAGGTTCCGTGGTCGAAAAAAGTATTACCTCCAGAGCCTTCCACATATCGGATGCTGATCCGTTGCTCATCAGGACATCCCCTTGGAAAATGCGATCGTGGGACTCCTTCGTGTCAGCCAGATATCGCCGTATAGATCAGGCTGCTCCAGCCCAACCTCGGCCAGGCGGGCCAATTCCAGTACGGCCACGAGTGTGACCACCATGGCCAGACGGTTGTCCAGTTTCGCCAGTGCCTCCATCAGGCTGATGCGTTCCTCTTTCTGGAGCAGCTCTCTCAGGTATTCGATCTGATCGGTCAGTTTCACTTCAGGTCCGGTGACCCTGTAACGCCCCTCCTCCTTGATCCTCTCCAGGGCCTGCTGATATGCACTGAGCAGATCGAAGAGAGATACGTCAACCACCATCTCTTCCATATCGGGCAGCTGCACCGGTCCGGGACCGCTCTCGCGGAGGTAGTAATGCGTGTATTGCTCTTCCCTGCCGGCCAGATCCTCGGCCGCCTGCCTGAAGAGCTGGTACTCCTCCAGTTGACGGACCAGCTCCAGGCGTGGATCCTCCTCTTCTTCAACAGCCGGTACCGGCAGTAACATGCGGGCCTTGATCTGCATCAGGGTGGCAGC
>JAGLTZ010000103.1 GCA_023135015.1 Candidatus Latescibacterota bacterium | reverse complement strand
ACCTGCGCGATAGGGATATCGTAAATATCCATCTCGTTCTTCCGGATAAGATAGAGCAGAAGATCGAGAGGACCTTCAAAGGCTTCTATACGAACCGCATAACCCAATCCGACTTACTCCTCGAGGCTGAACAGCCTCATCGCCTTCCTGACACGTTCCATGGTGGCCCCCGCAACCCCCCCGGCCCGTTCGGTTCCTTCGCTTATTACCTTCAGCACATAACCACGGTCGCTCTCGAGGCGGCTCCGTTCTTTGCGGAATCCTGCGAAGTATTCGCTTATCGCGCCCGCAGCCTCCTTCTTGCACACCACACATCCACGCGATCCTTGCCGGCATTCATCCGCGATGAGCTGCTCCTGATCGGAATTAAAGGTGTAGTGCCATGCGTAGACATTACAGATCTCCGGCCGTCCTGGGTCACCCTTGTAGATCTTCTCCGGATCGGTGATCGCCTTCATCACGATCTCTTCCACGCGCTCGGGAGGATCGCTCATCAGAATATGGTTCCCGAGGCTCTTGGACATCTTCTTCCCGTCGGGACCCGGCACGCGTGCGTAGGGTGTCAGGAGGGTTTCCGGCTCCGGGAATGTCTCTCCGTATGTCGAGTTGAATTTGCGGGCGAGCTCACGGGTCAGCTCTATATGCGGCACCTGATCCTCTCCAACCGGCACGGCGTGAGCCCTGTATATAAGGATGTCGGCCGCCTGAAGAACCGGATATCCCAGATGACCGTAGGAGACCTCCCCGCGAAGGTTGAGATCCTTCACCCTCTCCTTGAATGCAGGATTACGTTCCAGGCGTCCCAGACTGATCAGCATGCTCAGCAGCAGATGGAGCTCCGCGTGTTCGCGTACCAGTGACTGGACGAAAATCGTCGCCTTGGCAGGATCCAGGCCGGCAGCAAGCCAGTCGGTCACCATATCGATGGTATCCTGGGCGATGCGCTCAGTTTCATTATAAGTGATGGTCAGGCTGTGCCAGTCCACCACGCAGTGGTACGACTCGTACTCATCCTGGAGTTTTATCCAGTTAGCAAGCGCGCCCGCGTAGTTTCCCAGATGAAGCCTGCCGGTAGGCTGCATACCGCTTAGTATCCGCTTCTTCTCACCCATTGAGCTGAACCATTCTTGGAGTTTAAGGCATTGGCCCGCGAGCAAGATAGAACCTTCCCCCGACCTGTCAATAATCCGCCTGCAGAACTAACGCTCCGGAGCAGTCGGTACGCCATACATCGATACCGGCACTGCGCAGGCGGTCGAGCAGCACCTGTGACGGGTGCCCGTAACGGTTACGGGCACCGACCGATATCAGCGCCAGAGAGGGCTGCACCGCATCCAGCAGCCTATCTGAAAGCCCGTCTTTCCCGCCGTGATGCGGCACTTTTAAAATCGTGCTGGGCAGAAAGCGCCGGAAACGAAACAGACCTCCCTCGCCGCTGCGCTCCATATCCCCGCACAACAGCACAGTCAGACCCTCAAGGTTCAACCTCAGGACAAGAGAGCGGTTATTGCTGCTCAGTATAGCATCACTTCCCATATCCTTTGATGAAGGTAGACCGTGTAGAACGTCTATCCACGACCCATCACCCAGCACGATCCTGTCCCCTGCCTCCGGTGTTATCGTCTCGACTCCGGCCGCATCCAGGCGTGCCTGGAGTCTGCGGGCCGAGGCCGTATCTGTTGTACGCCACTCTCCTCTCACGAAAAACCCGACAGGAAACTCCGCTGCAAGGTCCTCCATCCCCCCCATATGATCGATATCTGGATGGGAGACCACCATCAGATCTATCCTTCTGATTCCACGCGAGTGAAGGTAGGGAGCAACGACATATCGGGCGGCACTCCAGTCACCAAACGCCGGCCCCGAGTCCAGCACTACAACGCGCCCGTAGTTCCCTGTCTCTATCACTATCGCATCCCCCTGCCCCACATCGAGGAAGCTGATCCGGGGATTGCCATCCTCTATTGCAGGAATCCATACAACGGCGGCCAGGCAGGCAAGCGCCGACAGACGACCCCTTCCACCCACCGCCCAACACACCAGGCCGACCGCAGCCAGCGCGGCAGCTATTGCGGGAGCAGGGACCACCACGCCGGGCACACCTGCCCATACATATATCCACTGCAGCAGCAGCCGCCCCGCTCCCTCACAGTAAGCACCGGCCACCGCGGCCGCGGGTCCATACAGAAATCCCAGGAAGACAGCCGCCACTGCCGAAGGGAGCCAAATGCCCATCAGAGGCACGGCGACCACATTCACCAGTGGCGCAAGCGGCAGCAGGTTTCCGAACGTAAGGATCTGTACGGGCAGCACACCCGCTTGCGCCCCCAGGGTGATCCTTAGCATGACAGCCAACCTCCCCCTGGCGGTCTCGAGAGTTCTGGCCTTGAATCCTCGAAGTCCCAGGCTTATTCCGATCACAGCCGCAACCGAAAGCTGGAAGCCGACCGAGGCGATGAGGGAAGGCCTAGCTACCAGTGCAACAAACACAGCTGTCGGCACGATTCTTCCAGGTTCCGGTAGACGCCCGGCCCCCCACATCCCCAGTCCGATAGAGGCCATCAGTCCCGCTCTCACGGCCGACGGCGGTGCCCCTATCATAACTATATATATCCAGCTCGATATTATTGCCGTGATTGCCGCCGCCAACCGCCGCATCTGGACGACTTTGAGCAAAGCGAGCAGGATTCCCAGCAGAATCCCTATGTGAAGGCCGCTCACCGCTATCAGGTGTGCCGCACCCGCCGAACGGAACGCGGCCACCCATTCTGACGGCAGAGCCTTCCTACGGTTCAGCATGATGGCCTGCGCCATCCCCCAGACGGGTTCGGAGGCCCACGAAGGGCGTACGGCCATGAAATGCTCTGGAGGGCTCCTTGTTACGGAATTCCTGTTGTCTATGATGATAATCGGCCTGAAATGGGGGTTCCTGAGGCCCTGCTTGACCTCCTCAGTTCCCGATCGTGCGCCAGTATTGACATGGAAACCCGTTCGCGCACCGGCCAGAGAGGCCAGCAGGAACAGCAGCATTAGAGCCGACAGGTGATGCTGGCGGAGGAAACGTTCTGCGAGGACCAGCCCCGTCCCACCTGACAGCAGCAGCAACCAGCGTATAGGCATCGATAGCGCCTGACCTG
>JAGLTZ010000102.1 GCA_023135015.1 Candidatus Latescibacterota bacterium | reverse complement strand
CGAGATGCTTTTCAGGGATGAGCTCGTTTCGCTTGTCAACCGCACTGACATGACCTGCCTGCTGACGGTGGACGAAGATCCCACGGGTGAGTGGGAGAACCACGTCGGGCTGTTGCCAATCCTGTTCGATCATACGGTGATCGATCCGGCAACGACATACGCAGCCGTTTGCGGACCCCCGATCGTCTACAAATTCATTCTGGAAAAATTGCTCGAGCGAAACTTTTCCAAGGACCGGATTCTGATGTCGCTGGAACGTCGGATGAAGTGTGGTGTGGGCAAGTGCGGGCACTGCAGCGTCGGCTATAAATACACATGCATCCACGGTCCCATCTTCACGTACTGGGATGCGATAAACCTTCCAGAGATGATCTGATGGCCGAAGCCACCCAACGTGACAGAATAGGGAAACAACAAAAGGAAAGAGCTGGAAGATGAGTAAGCCAACTGTCGGCATCTTTGGCCTCACCGGTTGCGCCGGGGACCAGCTGGTTATTCTTAATTGCGAAGACCAGCTGCTCGATATCCTCGGTGCTCTCGATATCCGTGATTTCCTCATGGCGTCTTCTGAAAACGACACCGAGTGTGAACTCGATATAGCGTTCGTGGATGGCGCGGTGATGAGCCAACGGAATGAAGAGGACCTCAAGCGCATACGGGAGCGCTGCGGGCTCCTCGTAGCCATAGGAACCTGCGCCGTCTGGGGAGGGATTGCGGCCATGGACCGCAATCTGGACCAGAAGAAGCTTATTCAGGATATCTACGGCAAGATGGGGAAAAAATTGGACATCACAGCCGCCCGCGCCCTGCACGAGGTGGTAAAGGTCGATTTTAACATCTCCGGTTGTCCTATTGAGAAAGAGCAGGTTCTGAATGCCATTTCCAACCTGCTGAACGGCAACCTGCCGGTTTTACCGGAATACGCCGTATGCACGGAATGCAAGGTAAGGGAGTACAACTGCCTCTTGATCGAAAAGGGAGAGTTATGCCTCGGACCGATGACGGTGGCAGGGTGCAACGCTCGCTGCCTTGAGCTGGGAATTCCCTGCGTTGGATGTCGGGGGCCCATTGATGATGCCAATGTCGAGTCAGCCCTTGCCCTGTTCCAGGAAAAGGGTTTCTCGCAGGAGGATATAGTCAGGAAGCTGAGGACTTTCGCACCAACGCCTGCCGCGATCCAGGCTGAATAGGGGAACAAGCTATGAAAAGGACAATAAAGGTAGATCACCTGGCTCGCGTTGAAGGTCATGGAGGAATAACCGTTGAGCTTGAAGGCACGGCATTCGGCAGGGTGCAGTTTGATATATATGAGGGCGCCCGTCTGATAGAAGGAGTGATACGCGGAAGGAGCTACAAAGACATTTCTCAGATCACTTCCAGGATCTGTGCGATATGTTCCGTAGCTCACTCTCTCACCTCACTTAAAGCCACAGAAGATGCCTTCCGCATCGAGGTAAGCCCGCAGACGAAGCTGCTGAGGGACCTCATGTACAGGGGGGAGAACATAGAGAGCCACGGGCTGCATATCTTCCTCCTGGCGGCGCCGGACTATCTGGAACAGCCGAGCGCGGCCGCACTGGCGGCTGTGAATCCAGACGCCGTAAAGCTCGGTCTGAGACTGAAGAAACTGG
>JAGLTZ010000101.1 GCA_023135015.1 Candidatus Latescibacterota bacterium | reverse complement strand
CGGACACCGCCCGGTTAACCATACTCTTCGCGGCTCCTCCGGAGAGGGATTTCGAGTGGACAGACGACGGTGTCCAGGGTGCGTTCCGCTTCCTGAACCGAATCCATCGACTCTGCGTGGAACAGATCGAAGTAGCCAGGTCCTATCACAAGGCAGGGCATATCCCTATGGATGAAATGAGTCCGCAGGCCCAGGCCGTCTACCGCAAGACGCAGCAGACCCTGAAAAAGGTGCGGCACGACTGTTACGATTTCCATTTCAATACCGCAGTGGCGGCGATGATGGAGCTCTACAACGAGCTTAGCCGATTCCAGCCCGGCTCTGACCTTGATAAGCAGGTGATGGGACACAGTCTGGGATGCATCATCCAGATGCTGGCCCCCTTCACTCCCCACCTTGCCGAGGAGCACTGGAGCCGTTTCGGTGAGACCGATAGCGTTTTCAGGCACTCCTGGCCCCGTCCCGACCCGGCAGGACTGGAGGAGGAGACCGTACAGTTTGTCTTCCAGGTCAACGGCAAGCTTCGTGGAGAAGCCGAGGTTTCGGCCGATAGCGCAGGCGACAAGGCGGCGATGCTTGAGGAGGCGAGGAGGCACGAGAACGTGGACCGCTACCTCTCTGAGGGAGAAATCGTCAAAGAGATCTTTATACCCGGCAAGCTGCTGAACCTGGTTGTTGAACGGGTCCTCTGAAGAAGAGTGGGGCGGCTATATACCTGGCAAGATAAGCGCTTTATTGAATCAATTGAATGGGATTGGATGGAGATAGATTTAGCTGTAAATACCGTGAGTTTACATAATACTAGTTATACGACATATCTTATAACAAGGCGTAAATCGGCCTCAAACTGCAACAATTAAGTATCAATCGGGATTTGTCATGGCACGACCTCTATTCTTGTCTTGGCGGCCTCGACAAGTTCGGCGATGACCAGGATCTCGGAGTTGTGGAAACGGACACACCCTTTCGATATATCCTTGCCCAGCGCCGAGGGATCATTGTTGCCGTGCATCGTCCAATCCTGGTAGAAAGGGATCTGACGACTCCCATAGGGATTGTACTCGTGCCCGTAAGGTACGTTTCCACGCTTCCAGCGGCTTATCGGCTTGAAGTCGACATAGAGGACATTATATGTGCCTTCCGGGGTATCTTTACCGATCTCAGGATTCCCCGTTGCGATCCGGGTACTGAGAAGCAGTTCATCCCCGTTGTAGCACCTGGCAGTATGGGTGCTTTTCTCAATAACGATCCTGGTCACCAGCGGCCGTCCCAGATCGCGGAATTCCCACCTTAACATGCGTCCCCACGACTGGACTGCGTCAGAGACACGTTGTGCTTCAGGATTACGAAAAGTGCCGTCCAGAACGCGGTTCATCTTCTCAATTGCGTCCTGAGGCGCGTTCCCACCTTTGCCTAGAGTGAATATGTCCTCGATGTCGCTCGCGTGTAGAGAGTCTATGTAGGCGCTTATACAGCTTCTCAGTTCGAACATTCGGCGGTAGCGGGCGGCGTCTGGATCCTGACCGCCCGCAGGGGGCGAAATATGGGCGAAAACAGGCGAGGTTCCGATAATAATGCTGAACAGAGCAGCTGCAATACCGCTTCGGGTAAACTCCATGTTCAGGGGAGCCTCTTGAAAGGAATCAGCTCTTTACCTTTCCTATCCCCCGACCTTCTGCAATATCCGAGAGTACCGGTATGCGCCAGTACCGTCCCTGGGAAGCGTTGACTGCTCCGATGATTGCGAGAACAATACAGATAAGCAACCCTACGCTGAACAGGACAGTGGTCACACCCGGAATGAGCAGTATGCATATCAGAATCTCGAGCAGCATCAGGACCACACCCTGGCGGGCGTGTTTGCGAAGTACAGTACCCGTTTCCTCCTGAAGAAGTGGTATCAGGCATAGAATCGGGACATACGAGAGGATCGACCATAGCTTGTCGTCATTCGATCCAATGGTTGGAGATTCGAATTCCGTCTGGTTTCCCTCGGGTGTCGGGTTGATGTTCTCGTCGGTCATTATTCACCCTCCCTGGCGGGCTAGCTGTGCCAGTTCAATTGCCGCACGGTCGGCTTCCGCCATCTCAGGATACTCCTCTTTTATCCGCTCGTACACAGCCATCGCCTGCAGGGCCTGACCGTCCAGCCGGTAGCTGCGTCCGGCCTGCATCAGATAGTGAGCCGCTTTCGGGTGGTCCCTGTAATCGTATGCCGCCTGTTCGTATGCCCGACCGGCCCCCTCGTAATCTCCCACCTGCTCCATGCAGG
>JAGLTZ010000100.1 GCA_023135015.1 Candidatus Latescibacterota bacterium | reverse complement strand
TGTGCCCTGCAGAAGATCCAGCAATCCCCTCAGGTCGCGGATCCTGGCGTCGGGCGCAGGATAACCATCGGGAAAATCTTTCCCTCTGCGATCGACCCAGACGGCTGCAATCCCCATCCTCTTTGCACCCATAACGTCCGAAGCCGGGTTGTCCCCCACCATGACCACCTCTTCCGGCCCAAGCCCCAGCTCATAGAGCGCGCGCTCGAAGATACGGGCGGCCGGTTTGTATGAACCCACTTCCTGGCTGGTCACCACAGCATCGAAACTCACATCGATCCCCGCCCTGTAGAGTGCCCGGATGACAGGGTCGTCTATATCGGCATTGGATATCAGCGCAATCCTGTAACCGCGACCCTGCAGGATCGGGAGCACATCGGGCACTTCCCTGTACACACCGCTGGTGGCGATCCTATCCCACAGCATCTCGATATCAGAGACCAGATCGCGCCTCCGGTCGAGATCGAAATGCCGATAGAGGTCTTTCAGACGTGTCTTATGACGGTCTTTCATCGTCCTGAAAGGATCCTCGACCGCGGCCGCTTCCCAGTCGTACTCCCTCGCAGTCAGGGAATTGTATGTCTCCTCGAAATCGGCGGCGTCCAGGTCACAGCCTTCCGCCTCCAGCATCTTCCACAGCTGAAAGCGGGGAAACCCGGAGTCATCCACCAGAGTGTGGAGCACATCGAAAAGAACAGCCTCAATACCTGTGAAAGGCGGGCCGCTCATCAACGGGGATTGATGCGGAAGAAGGTCCGCCGCGAAGCCCGTCTCTGTGCGACCAGGTCCTCGACCGTAATCATAAGACGGTAGGTGCGGAAGCTGCTGTCGCCCAGTTCGATCGTCAGGACTTTGTGTTCTTCGCTGAAGATCCCCGATTCCTCATCTCCCATGAACACCACGCTGCCTGTGGTCTGGCGCCGGCCCAGCAGGCCGGCGATGCTCACCCTGCCCAAGGTCCCGGTCTCACCGGCGCCGGGATCGAGCTGGTATGAGACACGGTAGCGGGTCGCTCCGATCTCGTCCTTTGCCAGGCCGTAGATGTCGAAGTAGATCTGGGCGGGCTGGCCCTGCTGGTATGTGCGTGTCGGCAGCGGCCAGACTCTGTAACCCGGCTTGGTAAAGCGTCCTCCCTCCCCTTCCAGTATATGCAGCGCGATCTCGATACCGCTTATATCCAGCTCGTCCTCAGGGTACTCGGGGATGTTGACCTCTATCTCCTGGACCTGAAGCTTGTTGCCGGTCGACTCCTCTAGCTGGAGCGCCAGTATGTAACTGCCCGGCCTCACCACCATCACTTCCTGATCCACCGTCATTGCGTCGACCGGAGTGCCCGGCAGCACCGGCACGCGCTGGATGCGCTGGATCCTGTATACCTCCCTGTAATCCTTGGTAAAGAGGCTGACGCTGACCCCGATATCGACCGCCTGCTGCTGGACTACGGCGTCACTCATCAGCTCCATCAACGGTATGGACCAGTATGCCTCGTAGCGCGACATACCGCCGGCCGCCTTGAACGTCGCCTCGTCGTTGAAGACGGTCAACGGCGTGACCTCGAATTCGGGGACATGGGTATCCTGTGTGAGGGCCTCACGCAGGTCGACGTTGGCGTCCTGGGCCAGTCTGAACACCGCCTGCTGATCCATACCGTACTGCAGAGCGCCGTACTTGGCGTCAAGAGATGTTCGCGATATCGCATATTGACCGGGGCCTGGCGTGGGCACGAACCTCCAGCCGCCACCCAGTTTGTGCTTCTCAAAATGGAGGATCATTTCCTGCCGCTGTCCCTTCGCATCGTACTTCCACGACATGTTGTCCACATCGACCTCATGGGTCCAGGCCCGGTCGTCGGGCTCGCCGTGGCGAAGGTAGACCAGCCCCATGTCGTTGAAGGGCGCATCCAGGTCATAGGTGGGAGGTATGCGCAGCAGCTTGTTGCGGTCGGGATCATTCCAGGCTGCCCTGACCCCTGTCATCTGGTAATTTTTCCAGGCTGTCCTCAGGCGCTCGTAGTGGATGCCTATCCGCTCGTTATCCACGGTGGTCTTGGTCGGGTCGCGGCGCTTCCAGAATGCGCGGAAGAAGTCACGGAAATCCTCTACCGTTTCCGCTTCTCTGAACCGGCGCATCTCGTCCAGTTTGGCGATCAGATAGGCGTCCTCCCACATCATACGGGCGGGAACGGTATTCTGCATGAAGGCTATAGCATCCAGGTAGTAGTCGGTTCCCTCCTCGTACTGTTCCCGATCGAAAAGGACCAGCGCCAGGCTGAAGTTCACCCGTCCCGGCAGGAAGTCGCGGCGGCTCTCCCGCAGCCTCAGAAGCAGCGCCTCTGCCAGCCCCAGTTCCCCGCTCTGCCTCAGTGCCTCGGCATAGCGGTAGGTGGCCATCGGATCGCCGGGATCGGCCTCCGCTGCTGTCCTCCGCTCCTCCAGGTAGTAAGTAAATGATCCCAGCTCGATATGGACCTCCTGGAGCCGCCGGATCACGTCCTCATAGAAGGGGTCCTCTGACACGAGAGCCTCCAACAGCTGCCGTGCTTCCATCAGGTTGCCTCTGCCCTCCAGACGCATCAGAACCCGGCTCTTCCAGTAGCGGGCTTCGCGGCAGGTCGAATCGATCCTGAGCGCCCGATCAAACTCGCGAAGGGCCCTCTCCATATTAGCCTCGCGGTCGAGTGGATCGGGCCGCTCCAGGAAATAGCTGCGCCCCAGCCACACACGGGGCATCGGGTCGTTGCGATCCAGCCTCACCGCACGCCTGAACGCTTCCCTCGCTGTTTCAAAGGAGGGGATCTTCAGTGCGTTGCGACCCTCCTGGATAGCCTGCTCCTTCTCACTCCCCTGCCCCTGATACGCCGGAGCCGGCGCCGAGCCGATGACCGGAAGGACCATCAGCGCCAGCGCCGTGCAGAAGGCCGCTGCAGGTTTTGAGAAGCGTGTGATAGGAGCAATCACCCGTATGTGGTCGGCGGGACGAATGATGTCAGTCGAAAGCTCTCCCCGAGAATTCTACAGTGTTCAGTATATTCAACGTGCGAGGCAGACCCGCTGTTCCAGGCCTCCTATCAGTACCTATTCCCGTCCCTTCCCATCTACCTCACCACCCAGGAAGCCCTCCCGCCCCGCTATCTTCACGCGGTTACGTCCGGCCTGCTTGGCTTTGAAGAGACAGCGGTCGGCCACATCGACCAGCTCCCTGACCGCACTGGCGTCCTCCGGGAAGGTGGAGACGCCCACAGATACCGAAA
>JAGLTZ010000010.1 GCA_023135015.1 Candidatus Latescibacterota bacterium | reverse complement strand
TGGTGTCTAGGCTGGCCATCATCGGATATTGGGTACCCTGAACCTCAAGGGAAAGCACGCATTTAAAAAGCCGGGACCTGAAAAGAGCGTCAAGACGCATCGCGATTGAACCGGCCGTTGCACCAGATACCGGCGACTGGTATAATAACTCATAGGTGCGGTCACACACATCCTCACTCCGCACCAGTTCCCCCCAAAAAAGGTTGAAGCGATACACCCCCCCGGGCCCTCCTGTTACGGTCTCCCCCCGGCTGAATACTGTTCGGAGGTCGTAATGAATGTCAGAAAGATCACGCTGCCAGCGGCGGTGGCCGGAGGAGTCATGCTCTGCGTCAGGGTAATGTTTGCCTGGCCTGTGCTGCTGCAGGAACCGTCTCCGGTGGTGATAAACGAGGTGCAGGCCGATCCCGCGACCGGTGCCGAGGGAGATGCCAACGGTGACGGACTGAGGGATACATATGAGGACGAATTCATCGAACTGGTGAACCGGAGTTCATCCCCGGCTGACGTTTCCGGGTTTGAACTCGGAACCGCGGGTGCCGATCCGTTTGTATTTCCGGCGGGTACGATCCTCGCTCCAGGGGAATACCTGGTTGTATTCGGAGGCGGAACCCCTACGGGCATTCCCGGGCGGGCATTCACCGCAGGTGGTCGCCTGGGGTCGGGGCTCACCAATACGGCCGGGAGAGTCCTGCTGATCGACCCGGCGGGTCCCGACACACTACAGGATATTTCGTACCAGGGGTGGGATGTCGACGGTGCATTTACACGCGACCCCGAAGGGTGGGGCGAATTCGTCGAACACATTCTGGTGAGCGGGGCCCGTTTCAGCCCTGCCGGACCGGCCCTGCCCGGCGGAGGTCCGGACCAGAGCAGGCCGACCGCCTACAGGATAAGGGTGGTCAACCTTACAAGTGCCGGGTACCAGGTGGCGTGGAGGACCTCGAGCCAGGCGGACGGACGGCTGGAAGTTGATTCAGGGGGTTTTGTGAGGCACATGTTCGATCCGCTGCCCTCGGGGCTTCTCCATATGGCCGGCATATACGGCCTGGAGCCGCTCACACCCACCATGTGGAGGGTCGTAAGCAGTGGGACTATCGCACCGTCGGACAGCTTTCAATCAATGACCACAGGTCATGTGGTAACCTCTGTTCCCTACACGGTCTATGGGACGGTTGCAAATGGTGCTACTGGGAGCCCGGTTGGAGGTGCGCATGTGTTTCTCCGATCGTGGAACGTCACGGGGTCCTCGGGCTGGATGGCGGCCGTCACGGACAGCATCGGCAGGTGGAACCTCAACCTGGGTAATCTGAGGACGGTCGAGGGTGAGGCATACCCGTGGTCGACCGGGGATACCCTCAGGGTGGAAGTGGATGGCGGCTCCCTGGGTGTTGCCTCGGCGGAAGTGCTGGTTGGGGGCACCTCTCCCCAGGATGTGCCCACACCCGGGGTGGAGCCTGATTCTCCGCCGGTGTTCTCCTGGGATGGATTACCCATCGGCTCCAACGCCGACACCACAATTGTTCTCGGATACGCACTGACCGATGAGGGGGAGGCATGGGCGCGGGTATACCTTCGTCTGGATGGTCAGGCCGACAGGATCGCAGCCGACACCGAACCTTCCATGCTGCCGGCTTCGGTGGGAGGTTCGGTAGTGCTTACCGTTTCCGATCTCCCGGAAGGAAGCCTGTGGTGGATTTCGGCTCTGGTCGAGGACGGTCTCAACCCGCCCTTCTGGGTACAGGAGCCGCAGCCGCTGCGTATTTCACACACAACCGACAGTGCGTTTATAGTGCCGGCGGGCGTAGCCCTGTTCACACCGACCCTGGACGATACCTTACTCCAGACCGCCTTCGAGTGGCTGGGACGGCTGCCATCAAGCGGGGAGCTCGCCAGGTGGGATCTGCAGACCGCTTCCTGGATATCCGCCGGCAGGCTGAGCGATGGAACCCTGACGGGAGGTGATTTTCAGCTGACAGCCGGTGAGGGTTACGCTCTGGTCAGTGCGATCGCCGGCTCATTGCAGGTGAACGGACCGCGGCGTTACGGGCCTCCGGTTCTGCATCCCGGCACGGGGCTGGCGCTGGTCGGCGTCAGCGATTCAACACTTGTGCGCACCGCCGGGGAAGTTCTCGCAGACCCACAGGTACGGGCCGTAAGCAGATGGGATGCCCACTCCCAGTTGTGGCAGGGGCGCTTCCGGCTCCCCGGAGGCGAAGAGGTGGGAGACGATTTCCTGATAGACTGGGGAGAGGCCGTGGCGATCGATCTCGATTCTACCATTACATGGCAGCCTGCAGGGGCTTTACGATCAGTCGGCGCCGGCCGGATCTCGACATTCAGCAGACCGAGGTCACCGGCAACGGCCGGCGGTTCCGGAAACAATGCCTCCCTTCTTGCGGCCTGTACCGATCCTGGCTGTGTGGACCTCCTGTGGAGGGCCCCACCGGGCGCCTACCTGAAGTTGGAGTCGGATGCAGGAAATGTTGTTTGGCAGGCATCCGGCGTGGGTGAAGAGGGCTGGCGCTATGCCCGCGTCACAGGTCTTTCACCGGGAAGATATCAGGCCTTTCTGAGCGTCTATGAATCGGACGGAGAGAGGCGATTGATCCAACACATGAGGGTCGAACGAGCACTGCCTCCTCCGTTGCCGGTATGGTCGTGGGGAGATGCACCATCGGATCCCGGTCCACTCCTTTTAGAAATCGGGGGCAGCTGGATTCCTGCGAGGAGCGGGCCTGATGGAATCTGGTATGCGCCACTCGGAAGGATAGGAGCCGTACTTGCCACAGCTGATCCCGGTGCAGCTTTGATTGAGCTTGCCTCCGATGGCGGCTGGACGCGCTGGCCTCTTTCCCACGCAGCCGTC
Source organism: Candidatus Latescibacterota bacterium (assembly GCA_023135015.1). Taxonomy (GTDB): domain Bacteria; phylum Blakebacterota; class Blakebacteria; order Blakebacterales; family Blakebacteraceae; genus JAGLTZ01. The sequence goes on along the minus strand of JAGLTZ010000010.1, from coordinate 3,223 downwards.
GGGGATGGCCAGGTGGCTTTCAGCACCGATGGCCCACCGCTTGCTTTGGGAGGCATTGAGATCGAGGAAGAGGGGCCGCTCTCTCTGAAGCTGCGGTGGCAGGTCCTTCACGGGGGTGAGGCTGTCTCATTCCAGCCATTCCTGGGGTACGAGTCACCGCGAGGTGGCGGTGGGCCACATGGCGACCCCAGGCAGTGGGTACCTGCAGGAGAGGAGATCGTCTGGGAGCCCGGGCAGCCACCGGTCATGGCACAGGATGTACGGATCGGACCGGGGCCGGAAGGACAGCTTTGCGCAGGCGCCGTTGCGGTCAGGGTCACTGCATGTGAGGGAAAGAATTTCTGGTTAGGTCCGGGGGCACTGTCAGTTCCTGCAGCTGAGGAGGAGCTGATGCTTCTTCCGGCAGCGCCGAACCCCTTCAATCCCGAAACGCTCCTGAGGTATACACTTCCACCCGGAGGCATCTACGAGGTGCGGATGGAGATCAGGGATGTGAGGGGCAGGCGAATCAGGATTCTGGTGGACTCGGCGAAGGCCTCGGGGAGCTATATGGTGAGGTGGGACGGACGGGACGATGCCGGTCATGCCGCGGCAGCAGGCATCTACCTGGTACTGCTCCAGGTTGACGGGCGGCGACTGTCACGGAAAATCCTGCTCCTCCGGTGATGAGGGTCGATCGTTGGAGTACTTCCTTTGAAAGGATAGACGGGGGGCACAGTTGCCCCCCGTCCCACTCCGGCAGTAGATTGGAGGTATGAGTCTTCCACCACTACTATGGCTGTTGATAGTAGCTGTCGCCGTGCTGGTGTGCAGCATGTTCGTCATGGTGCTGTACGCTCTGCTTCGTATCCAGAATATTGGCCGGACAGTGAAGCAGGCCGGGCAGGAGATGACTGACGGGCTCAAGTCGGGACAGATAGAGGCGCTGAAGCAGGAACAGGAGCAGATGCACCGGTTGAGCGAGCGCCTGCAGGGGATGCAGAATGCCCTGAACGAGAGGCTGGAGGGCCAGCAGCAGCTTCTATCCCAGCAGCTTGCCGATTCCGGAAAGACAGTTGCCGACCTCAAAAGGGAACTGGGATCACTATCTGAAGCCACCGGCAAGATCTTCGAACTGGGCAAGGATATCGCCAGCCTGGAGGACATCCTGAGCTCACCGAAACTGCGAGGCGGGGTGGGTGAGATCTTCCTTGAGAAGCTGCTTGCAGATATCTTCCCGCGATCGCTCTTCGGGATCCAGCACTCCTTCTCCGACGGTGTCGTGGTCGATGCGGTGATACACATCGGTGACCGGATGGTTCCGGTGGATTCCAAGTTCCCGATAGAGGATTTCAGGCGGGTCCTGGAGGCGGACGAGGCCGACCGGCCCAAGGCACGTCGCCAATTCGTCAGTAATGTGAAGAGCAAGATCGACGAGATCGCCTCCAAATATATCCTTCCGGATGAGGGAACATACGACTTCGCGCTGATGTACATTCCGGCAGAGAACATCTACTACGAGACAATCCTGCGGGACGAGACTTCAGGTGAGGTGGGGGAGATGGGTGGTCTGCTCGATTACGCCGTACTGCGCCATGTGATCCCCGTCAGCCCGAATTCGTTCTATGCCTACCTGCAGGTGATCCTTTTTGGCTTGAAGGGGATGGAGCTGGAACGGCGGGGTGGCGAGATACTCTCCCACCTGCGGCGGCTGCAGGGGGATCTGAATAAGTTCTCAGACGAGTATGAAAAACTGGGCACCCACCTCAGTAACGCAAGAGGAGCATACGAGCGGGGTGATAAAAGACTGGCGGGGCTGGATGTGAAGCTTCGCAGTCTGGAGGACGGTACTGAAACACCTTCTCTTGAGAGCAGCTAGGAGCGTTTCTCCGACAGGCTCCTAGATAATCTTCATTTTGCGGCCGACCTTCTCCATTATTTCCAGCGCCTCATCTAGCATCTCATCGGTGTGTGTGGGCATATATGAGGTCCTCAGCAGTGCGCCTCCCGGAGGTACCCCGGGCTGAATGAAGGCGTTGGTGAACACCCCTGCGTCGAAGAGAGCACGCCAGAACCTGAGGCATTTCATGTCATTTCCGACGTGAATCGGGATGATCTGGCTACTGGAGCTGCCGGTGTCGAAGCCGATTTCCTGAAGGCCCTTCAGCATCTTCTCGGAATTTTTCAGTACTGCTTCGCGCCTGTCATCGGCCTTGCGAATAATATCGAGCGCCTTCCTGGCACTCGCCACCGAGGAGGGCGGGAGGCTGGCCGTGAATATCATCGGACGTGCCTTGTGCTTTATCCACATGATCACTTCGAGCGGGCCGGCGATGAAACCTCCTATACCACCGAAGGATTTACTGAAGGTGGCCATGATCAGGTCGACCTGGTCGAGCTGCCCCTGTTCGTCCGACATCCCCCTCCCTTCGGAGCCGTATACGCCTATTGAGTGAGCTTCGTCGATCATCACACGGGCATCGTACTTCTTTGCCAGCTCTACGATGCCGCTGACGTTTGCAATCGTCCCCTCGGCCGAGAAGACGCCGTCGGCCACGATCAGTTTACCCGCCTGCTTGGGGGCCTTACCGAGTACCCGCTCCAGGTCCCCCATATCGTTGTGTTTGAATCTCACCGTCTCGCCGGTCGCCAGGCGGCATCCTTCAACGATGCTGGCGTGGTTGAGCCGGTCTGAGATCACCAGGTCGTCCTTGGTGATCAGTGACGAGATTGTACCCTGGTTGACCATGAATCCCGTGGTAAAAACCAGCACCGTTTCCTTCCCTAGCCAGTCGGCCAGGGCTTCTTCAAGTTCCACATGAATATCGAGGGTGCCGTTCAGAAAGCGAGAGCCGGTGCACCCGGAGCCGTACTTATGGACTGCGGCCGCCGCTGCTTCCTTCACTTCCGGGTGGTTGGTGAGGCCCATGTAGTTGTTGGAGCCGAGCATGATTTTGCGTTCGCCGTCTATAATTACCTCAGCATCGGCTTCACTCTCTATCTTTGTGAAGTAGGGGTAGTAGCCGAACTGCTGGGCGAGTTTCCAGTCTTTCCACTTGTAGCATCTCTTAAAAAGGTCCATACGTACTTTATCCCTCAACGGCAGGGTGAGCGGATTGTTGGTTTATTTATTCTCCGCTACTATTGTCGGTTGCTATCGTGTTGAGCCCTATGCAGTCGACTTTAGGGCGCTGCACAAAAGTAAGTGTCCATCTGGAATCTCCGGATGAGCACTGGAAAGTTT
>JAGLTZ010000001.1 GCA_023135015.1 Candidatus Latescibacterota bacterium | reverse complement strand
GGGAGGAAGTCAACGGAGTCGAGCACGTATACAACAAGGCACACCCCCTTGAAGGAGCCCCCCTCCCCCAACCACAGAAGGCGCAGTCACTCCTGCTGCTGCAGGAGGGCAGCGAGGAAGTGCCGGCATGGTCTGCGGTGCGTGATGTGCGGGCTGTACCCGGCGGCGGGTTGGCCGTCATTGATATGCACCGCACCGAGATAAACTGGTTCGATCGCCAGGGGAACACGGTGGTCAGCATGGACCTGAGCCGCCCCCCGATGCGACTCACCTCCCCGATCGCAGCTGCATTTTTTAAGGATGGAGGCGGGGTATCTATCGACATGGCCCTGCGCCGGGCCGTGGCATTCGATTCCGAAGGCATGCTCCTCTACGCTTTCGATTTCAATGGCGGGCTTCCAATGGACATGGATCTGGGGACCGAGGGGGACCTGTATATCCTGACATGCTCACGTCCCTTCATCGGCGGCGGACAGGTCTGGCAGGTGCGCAGATATGACATGGCCGGATCTCCTATGTCGATTGCAGGATCTGACAGCCTTTACCTGGGAAAGAGCCCGGCCGAGGGTACGCCCTATACGCTGTTGACCAGTCTGAGTGTAGGACCGGACGGCACATTGTATGCATCCGGATTGGACTATACCATCCACCAGGTCCTGCCTGATGGTAAAAGGCGTGTGATTACACGACCGACAATTGAAAGCCGGGTGCCCGACTATGTTCTGGAACAGCGCCTCAGACTAATGCAGCACCGGGTTAGAAGTCAGCAACGGGAAGTGCCGATCACCGAGGAAGTAACGATCGTGCAACTCCTTGCTCTGGATGACGGGGGTGTGCTGGTCCAGACAAACGAATGGCATCCAACCCTGCTTGATGAAGCAATAAACAGTCAGGTCAACATCCTGCTGCTGGATCGGTTTTCGGAGGATGGCACCTTTATCCGCCGTTACGCAGTCGAGTTGTCGCTGCCCAGAACCGAGATCCACCTGACGGATGCAGGGGACGGTTTCATCTACGGATACGCAGTCCCATCGGCGGGGGACGGTCTTACAACAGCCTTCAGCTTCAGCCTTCCTGAAGAGTAATCTACTCGCCAATTATCTTCACCAGAACCCGCTTGCGCCGGCGCCCGTCGAACTCTCCATAGTAGATCTGTTCCCAGGGGCCGAAATCCAGCTTTCCTTCCGTTATCGCGACCACCACCTCACGCCCCATTATCTGCCTTTTGAGATGAGCATCCGCGTTATCCTCCCCGGTCCTGTTATGCAGGTATCCCGATACGGGTTCGTGCGGGGCTAACTTTTCGAGCCAATCGTCGTAATCCTGGAGCAGCCCCGATTCCGCATCGTTGATATACACACTTGCCGTAATGTGCATGGCGTTTACAAGGCAGAGGCCTTCCTGTATCCCACTCTGCCGTATCAGCCCTTCCACCTGTTGAGTTATATTGATATAGCCCCTTCGATCTGATGTCTCGAACCACAGGTATTCGGTCACTGATCGCATTTACAGCCTTTCTCATGTTGGAATTTGCACAATTCTCTATGTCGTATTGTATGGTTACAAAGTTATTATTCCAGAACAAAATAATCTGCAAGTTAATTACAGAATGATCACCAGTTATTGTCGTTTCTCTTTGACCAATTCCTCTTAATTAACTTGCGCATTTATTCACACACATTAAAATGTATATATCAAGTAGTTAGAAAACTGAGAATGCAAGGGGGAGTTGATTATGGCTAAGTTTGAACACATTAAAGGAGGCGACGCTGAAAAACGGTTCGCAAAAAGTCGCGTCCACGGTGTAACACGTGAGTATATGGCCTATCTGGAAACATTGAAGAAAGAAGGCGGTGTAGGCGTGTTGAAACCAGGACGCGGAGAAAGCCTGACAACATTGCGTAACCGTGTGCGCCGTGCTGCTGATCTCCTTGAAACAGAAATAAAGACCCAGAGAGATGAAGAAGAACTTCTGATTAAAGTAATAAAAAAGTAAATAAATTATGAAAGAGTCCCGAGTATATTTCGTATCAACCTCAATGAAACAATGAAACTCTGAACTACCGAACATACCATACCCAGCCCGGGAGACAGACATGTTGTATAGCCTAAGAATTAGGACCCGTTGGATCTGTTTTACACTCCTCGCATCTACAGCCATGCTGGCCGCCTGCGGCGGCCCGAAGGCACGCATGCAGGAGATCGACGGTGTCCTGCACGTGATGAACCCCGCCGAGCCGATGAAACCGAAAATGACAATCAATATCCAGGAGGAGCTGCGGATCGGCCAGGACGAGGGAGAAGACGAGTACATATTCCCGGGCCTCGCAGGGCTGACAATCGATGAAGACGGCCGGGTATTCGTGCTGGTAGCTCAGGACGACGCCGTCCGGGTATTTAACGCAGACGGTTCATACAGCCACACGATCGGGCGCCAGGGACAGGGGCCAGGAGAACTCATGGCTGCCCAGACCATAAACCGTGGACCGGATGGCAACATCTGGGTCGCGAGCATGGGTACACGGCGACTGACTATCTTCCAGCCGGATGGACTCTACCTACGTGACATCACCTTCCCGGTGATGCCACCCGTATTAGTTCAGACAACCGCAGACGGTTTTATGGGCATCTACGTATCACCGCGTCCGACCGAGAATGAGATGGTAGTGAATATCACCTACTCGCTGCGGAGGTTCACGGCCGAGGGAGATACGCTCAATACTCTCTTCGAAAACACGATCCAGATGGACCTGACCGATCTCCAGCTCGGGGGTATGGGGGAGCAGGTTCCACTCTACACACAGGACGACCAGGGCAGAGTCTGGCAGACGAGGGCGCGCACCGACATCTTCGAGGTCAATGTCTATAACCCCGAAGGCTCCCTGGACCGGGTAGTCGAGAAGGAACATGCCCGGATCGAGAAGAGCGAGGAGGAGATAGAGGAGGAGCGGGAGATGGTCCAGCGGTTGCTCGCAGCCCAGATGGGAGATGTCCCCGAAGAAATCAACATCAGCTACGAGCCGGAAAAATACCGTGCTGCGACAGTTCTTCCCTATTACGATCCCCGCGGTTACATCTGGGTTCAGACCAGCCGTGTGGGCACACATGATACCAATGCCTTCCTGCTCTTTGATTTGAGGGGGCAGTTCCTGCAGCAGACGTTGATCCCGGATGTGAGTGCACCCATGTTCCTGACTTTCATGGGTGACAAGCTCTACCTTACCAATCAGGATCCCTTCGTGACACCACAGGTCATCGTATACAAGGTGACCATCGAGGAGTGAGAGCAGCACCCGGCCCCTCGCGTATAAGCTGATCTGATGCCCTCCGCTCAAAGGCGGAGGGTATCAACTTCTCATACTCTTTTCGAATACTGAAACAAGCTCGTCGATCTTCTCCAGCCGCTCTCTTTCAGAACCTGTGGTGAAGGCCTGATAGACACAGTGGTTGACGTGCGCCTCCAGCAGCCTGGAAGCCACCTTGCCCAGTGCCCCGCGCACGGCGGCTATCTGCTGCAGGATATCCACGCAGTACTCCTCCTCCTCCACCATCCTATGGATCCCCGCGATCTGACCCGTCAAACGGTTGAGCCGTTTCCTTACCTCATCTTTGACCGCCGGTGAATGCAGACTTGAGTTCGGCATTATTCCTCTCCCTCTCCGATATCGGTATC